>CALXZF010000100.1 GCA_944393165.1 uncultured Clostridia bacterium | reverse complement strand
TTATTAGCAAAATATATGAGCAGTATTCGAAAGGCAAATTTAGTGATGTAATAAATTTATTTGAAGAAGAGCAAATAGTTAATTATTTATCTGGAATTATGGCTGAGGATTTTGGAATTACAGATTTAAATAAATGCATAGAAGATTTGTTAAATCTATATAATAAAGAGAAATTATTACATCTTAGAAACCATATTATAAAAGAGCTTGAAAACACAAGTGGTAAAAGCGGAGAAGAAATACAAGAACTAGAAAGAAAATTAAATGATGTAATAATTAAACTTGCCAAAGTTAAGTAGGGGGTATTAAAAATGAAGAAAACAGAAAAAGCTGAACTAGAAAACGAAAAAATAGATGCAGTAAAAAAAGTTGAAAAAAAGAAAGCGGAGAAAAGCAAAATAGATAATTCAGACAATGCAAGTAAAAAAACAAGCAAAAAAGATGCAGACAAAGCTGATATAAAAAAAGATGAGAACAAAAATGCAGAAAATGAATCTAAGACAAATGAAACTAGCAATAAAGTAGAAAAAATAATAAAAAAAGCAAAAGAAAAGGGCAAAATAACTTATGGAGAGCTTGCTACAGAATTAGATGATACTAATCCAGAAGAAATAGACAAAGTATTTGATGCTTTTGAGGATTTGGGAGTAGACTTAAATGATGATTTGGACGAACCTGATATTGAAGATTTAGAAAATGTAGAAGAAATTAAATTAGAAGACATGGATGTAACTAACATTGAAGGTGTTAGTGTAGATGATCCAGTAAGAATGTATCTAAGAGAAATAGGAAAGATTCCTTTACTTACTTATGAAGAAGAAGCAGATTTAGCACAAAAAATAATGAATGGTGACGAAGACGCTAAAAAGAAATTAGCTGAATCTAACCTAAGATTAGTAGTAAGTATAGCTAAGAAATATGTTGGAAGAGGAATGCTATTCTTAGATTTAATCCAAGAAGGAAATATGGGATTAATTAAAGCTGTTGAAAAATTTGACTATAATAAAGGATTTAAATTTAGTACTTATGCAACATGGTGGATAAGACAAGCTATTACAAGAGCAATAGCTGACCAAGCAAGAACAATAAGAATACCAGTTCATATGGTAGAAACAATAAACAAATTAATCCGTACATCAAGACAATTGTTACAACAAAATGGTCGTGAGCCAACTCCAGAAGAAATTGCAAAAGAAATGGAAATAAGTGTTGAAAAAGTAATGGAAATTCAAAAAATAGCACAAGATCCAGTATCATTAGAAACACCAATTGGAGAAGAAGATGATAGCCATTTGGGAGATTTCATACAAGATGAAGATAGCCCAGCTCCACAAGATTCTGCAGCTCACACATTGCTTAGAGAACAATTGGAAGAAGTAATGGACACATTAACACCTAGAGAAGCAATGGTATTGAAACTAAGATTTGGTTTAGAAGACGGAAAAGCAAGAACATTGGAGGAAGTTGGAAAACAATTTGATGTTACAAGAGAAAGAATAAGACAAATAGAAGCTAAAGCTTTAAGAAAGCTAAGACATCCAAGTAGAAGCAAGAAATTAAGAGATTATATGGGATAGAACTTGATTTTTCTGTAAAATTATGTTAATATTATAATGTATGGTTTTATTTATAAGCAAAAATATAATATTGAAAAAATTAAAATGTATACAGAATATCAAATTTTACAGATAAATGAGGTGAAAAAGTAATGGAAAACGAAAATAAGTTAAGCTTTTGGGAAATAGTATTTTCTCCATTTGCAACGCTTAAAAACATGGTTACAAGCAATAGTGATGTAACTGAAGACATAGAATTAAATATAAATTCAAGTGATAAAATAGAAGCTGTTTTAGCAAAGAGCTTTGAGGGGATTGACGAAGAAGTACAGAATCATAAAGTGTATAGCAAACCAAGAGAAATAGTAGATAAAACAAAAGTAAAAGTGAAAGCTAAATCAGTAAATAAAGAAAAAGAGACTGCAAATAAGAATCAAATTATTGAAAAATCAAAAGATGATGATTCAAGAATTAGATGAAATAAAATTTACAATTAACGGTTGTTTTGGGGAGCAAATCAGTGTATATTTTGTATTCTTTCAGAACTCAAACAGAAACAAAAAATATACACTGATTTGCCAATTAGTATCAGCCGTGAATTGTAACAAATTAAAAATTAGTAAAATAAAAAGTTGAATGCACGATAATGATAAAATTTATAGAAAAATTCAGCATATAGCTTGACAAACATTAAAAAAACAATTATAATTTTAATTGCGTTTTTACAAACATATGGCGAGATAGCTCAGTTGGCTAGAGCAACTGGTTCATACCCAGTGGGTCGATGGTTCGAATCCATTTCTCGCTACCAAAAATAGCAAGCATTACAAGGCTTGCTTATTTTTTTCGTCTATCTAAAGAAGTGGTGAAAAAGTGACGAATGAAAAAAGGCATATTTCAAAAGAGTTGAGATATGTCTTTTTCTTAAATATAGCTTTTTCTATAAATAGCCGCATTTACTAATCTCTAGAACTTCTGGCGGTTTCGCCTCTTCCAGAGGTATTACATAATTTATCATATTCTTTGCATTTTATTTTATATTCCATTTGTTGAGTCAAATACCTATAATACATATATGCTTGCTCGTATTGTGCAATAGGATTAAACATTGGATTTTCCGCCATATTTGGGTCAAAAGAATTATCATAATTATATGGAGGCATTCCATAAAAATTATTCATATTATCTGTATTTCTTTCCATTAAAATCACTCCTAAACCAAAATAGATTTAATAAATATATATTCAAATCTCGTGTGCATATGCTAAAAAACTATGTTTCTAATACTTTGTTATATAACTTCTTAAATAAAGAAAAAATTATAAATACAATAATTACTCCAATAACGAAAATTCCAAAATCATAGAAAAATGTGTAGATTGGGTTATCTGCATTCAACAAATTTGAAACACTATTAGTATTTAAACTTGAAGTTTCTACCAAATCCAAATTCAAGAATGGTATAAATTTCAAAGCTAAAAATGTATAAATTGCTGCAAATGTTCCTTGCATGAATTTGCCAATAAAATACTTTTTCATCGATAAATCGGTTTTAGCTACAATGCTAAAAACTTGAAGGAGAACAGAAAAACCACCAAAACCAAGCAAGAAAGCACAAAGAATAACATTTTGCGAAATAGATTTTATTTGAATACTAGAAACCCCTTTTACTCCATTTGTAAGCTCGATAATTCCTGAAATTACAGGTTTGGCAAAGTCTAAATCAAAGCCACAAACATTAAGCAATGGCTTTATTAGGTTAGCAAGAAAATCTAATGCGTGAGTTTGATTCAAAATAGAAATAATTACTGAAAAAATCACTACAAACCCACCAATCATTAGAATAGTAGAAATGCTATTGTTGATGCTGTTACCAAGAACTTCACCTAAATTCTTGAAATTAACATTCTTAGAAGATTTTGTTTTAGTAGTATATGAATTTTGAACATGATAATGGTCTTGTATAGTCGTATTTGATTTATGAGAATGATAGTATTTTGAATATTTTTTCCTAAACTCCGCATCACTTTTTTTAGAGAACTTTCCTAAAATAATTCCAACAGTTATGCAAGATAGAATATGAGTCGCAAGCAACAAAAAACCAGTTTTAGTATCACCAAAAAGTCCAATCCCAACACTGCTCAAAATAAACAATGGACCAGAATTGTTAGTAAAAGCTAGCATTCTTTCGCCTTCATCTTTAGTTATTTCACCATTTTCCCTAAAATCAGCAACTACTTTAGCTCCAACTGGATATCCACTAATTAACCCCATTACAAAAGCAAAGCCGCCAATACCAGGCACATTAAATAAAGGTCTCATGCATTTATCTAGAAGTCTTCCAGTAAAATCTACAACCTTAGTTTGTGTAAGCAAATTAGTAATAACAAAAAACGGGAATAGCGAAGGAACAACACAGGTTGCCCATAATGTAAGTCCATTTGTTGCTGCAGCTAAATTAGACCTAGAAAAGATAACCAAGAAGAAAGAAATTAAAACAAAAGAAAGAGGTAAAATGTTTCTTTTAAAAGATAGAACAATAAATCTCATATCAACCTCCATGAAAATAATTATTACTTTAATAATTATTATTCATAGAAAAAGAAAATATGATAGATTGGGGACAGGTGTTACTTTTGATACAAAAACACCTGTCCCTAATCTATCATTTCAAATTGTATAAATCTCCGTCTACCAATAATTTAGCTCTCTTAGCTGTTTTTTCATCGGCTTTTAAAGCGTTTTCTATAAAATCTGGATGATTTATCAAAAATTCTCTCATTGTATTATCTGGGTCTTTGAAAAATCCTTCAAGCATCTCTAATTGTGCGTTATTTATAATTCCTTTTTCAAATGCGGTTTCAAACAAATTGTTATCTACTTGAACTAAAGAATGAGATTCAACTCCTTCATTTTCAATTCTTTCTTTGCCTCCTTGCATACGATCGACTACAACGCATGAGTAACCAATATTTCCACCTAGAAATCTTATGGCTGGTATCCAAGCACGAATATAGCTTGATGCAACTGTGATTAAATCAGCTATATGCAGCACTTGTTTATTTAGTATTTTTTCTGCAGGGGCTGTGTTTTCAAAATTACTGTCACTTACAACTGTAGATAAATCTTTGAATATTGATATGTGAGGTTTATTTAGAAGGTGAGCTACTATATTAGAGAAAAACCAATCTCTTCTTTCGCCACCTGAAATATAATCAACCTTAGATAAATCAATGCTGTTTTCTATGTATTTTTTCATAGCATTTATTACATTATGATATATTTCATTATTGTTATATTGCTCTAAAACTTTTTTAAAGATTTTTTGTGGTAATGTGTTTTTATCAGCCAAGCATTCATCAATATATGATAATAATTGTGTTGCGGCTTCTTCGCTACCATATACAAAGTGTGTGTTTATAAAATATGGACCTATCTTGCCAGAAGTGTACCAAAATGGCTTATTTTCTTCACAAAATTTTATTGCTTTTGTTTCAAATAGATATGACATTATATCAGACATAAAACAAAGACCTCCTTATTTTTTTACTTAATCGAATCATAATATAAAAAAATGTATAAGTCAATATAAGGTTACAATTCACGGCTGTTTTTGATGCAAATCAGTGTATATTTTGTATTTTCTGTTTTCGGCCCCCTACTGCGTATAAACTGTAAATGCTCAAATTCTTTTCGCATAACAGTTTGTAGACTTGTCGGTCCCCACCTTCAGCACTCAAACAGAAATAAAAAATATACACTGATTTGCATATTAATACCAGCTGTGAACAATATAAGAAATGATTTAGAAATTTCTATTGACTTTTAACTTGCATTTAATATATAGTAATAGTAGTTAGAATTCAGTATATTATTTCAATCTATAAATTAAATTCAATTATATTTTACCAGGCAAAATCGAAAATAAATAAACTACCAATATAGAAAGGGGAGTTTACTAAATGATTAATGCAATGGATAGATTAATAGAAAAAATAAAAGAAACCAACAATCCTACTGTTCTAGGGCTAGATCCTAATTATGACATGATTCCCAATTTTATAAAAAGTAAATATGATAATAGTTTTGCAGGAGTTTCAAAAGCTATATTAGAATTCAATAAAAAATTAATTGATGCGAGCTTTGATATTATTCCTTCAGTAAAAATCAATATAGCATTCTACGAAATGTATGGTCTTAATGGAATGGAAGCTTTTGACGAAACATGCAAATATGCAAAAGAAAAAGGTATGATTGTAATGGCGGATATAAAAAGAGGAGACATTGGAAATACTGCTAAGGCATATTCGAATGCTTTTTTGGGAAGAACATCTATAGGAAACAGGGAAGAAGCAGTATATGATGTGGATTTTGTGACTCTAAGCCCATATATGGGGACGGATAGTATAAAGCCATTTATTGAAGATTGTATAAAATATGGGAAAGGTGCATTTGTTATTGTAAAAACATCAAACCCTTCTTCAGGAGAATTACAAGATTTAAAACTAGAAAACAAAGAAGAAATTTATATAAAAGTAGCACAGCTAGTGGAAGAATGGGGGAAAGGATTGGTGGGAAAATATGGATATAGCAGTATTTCAGCAGTGGTGGGCGCTACATATCCTAAACAATTAGAAGATTTAAGAAAAATAGCACCACATACATTCTTCTTAATACCAGGTTATGGTGCTCAAGGTGGAAAAGCAGAAGATATAGCGCTTGGATTTGATGAAAATGGCGTAGGCGGAATTGTAAACAGCTCGAGAGGGTTAATGTGTGCATATAAATCTGATAGGTGGAAAGACAGGTTTAGTGAAGACGAATTTGACAAAGCTACTAGAGCAGAGGCTATTAGAATGAGAGATGAACTAAATAATGCAATTAAATCTTAAAAAAGGAGATGTGTAAATATGGCGAAGCAAATATTTGCAGAATTAGTTGATAAAAAAGAGATTATCGCAGGAATATATAAGTTTAGTGTTAAAGCAGATGAAATTGTGCAATTATCTAGACCAGGAAATTTTATAGAAATTAGGGTAACTGAAGGGATAGACCCGTTTCTTAGAAGGCCAATTAGTATATATAATTTGGACAAAGAAAATGGAATTTTAGAATTTATTTTTCAAGTTAAAGGTAAAGGTACCAATATTTTATCTAAGAAAAAAATTGGAGATAAAATAGATATTATTGGACCATTAGGGTTTGGCACATTTAATTTTGATAAATTTGATAAAGTAATAATACTCGGTGGAGGAATAGGAATATTTCCTTTATATGAACTTTCAAAGCAAGCAAAACAAAAGGGAAAGGTAGTTCATGCTTATTTAGGTTTTAGAAATAAAGAGTTAGTTATGCTAGAAAAAGAATTCAAAGAGGTAACTAACAACTTAACTATTTGTACAGATGACGGCAGTTATGGGGAAAAAGGATTTGTAATTGATAAATTGGCGAAAGACATGGAAAATGAAAAATTTGAATGCATATTTGCGTGTGGACCAACACCAATGCTAAGAGCGGTAAAAAAATATGCAGAAGAAAATGGGATAAGTTGTCAAGTATCATTAGAAGAAAGAATGGGATGTGGACTTGGTGTGTGTTTAGGATGCGCTGTAAAGAAAGCAAATAGCCCAGCAGATGCACCAGAGTATTTTCATGTTTGCAAGGGTGGACCAGTATTTAATTCAAAAGATGTAGAAATTTAATGAGTTGTAGGATTTTAAGGAGTAGTAAAAATGCCAAGTTTTGTAATACATATAGCTGTTGCAAAGGAATATATAAAAAACCATAAAAATGAAATAAAAAATCAAGAAGAGTTCATACAAGGCGCAATAGCTCCAGACTTAATTTCAATTATAAATAAAAATGAGGATAAAAGTAAAACACATTATGGCAAGTGGAATAATGTGGATATGGAGATAAATCTAGATAAGTTCTTGCTAGATTCGAAAGTGGATATGGAAAAAGACTATTGGAAAGGATATTTTTTACACTTATTAACAGATAAGAAATTTTATATGGAATGTTTTAGAAAAGAGACAGAAAATTCGATAGATAACAATGATACATTTTATTATGATTTTGACTGTTTAAATAAGCCTATAATAGAAAAGTATGAGATTGGCAAAGACTATGATGAAAATGTTACAAAGTATATGAAGTTTGTAATAGGAAAACCTAAGTATTTAAAAGAAGAAAAAGTTATAAAATTTATTGATGAAATTTCTAAATCAAATATAAATAGTTATATTTAATTTCATTAATGGAAAAGTGCAATTAGTTTAAAAGAAAAATGTGTTTGTAAAATAAATATAAAAAACCGTATAAACATCTTATACGAGAAAAACGAAGATATCGAGAGATTATCGTTCATTTTTAGTAAGAGGAGGAAATGCTATGAATACTAGAGTGAATTTTGCAGGAATAGAAATGAAAAATCCAGTAACAGTTGCATCAGGAACATTTGGGTATGGTAGAGAGTTCAGCGAGTTTTTTGACTTGGGCAAATTAGGTGCTGTAATAACAAAGGGAACATCATTAAAACCAAAAAGCGGAAACAAACCGCCTAGAGTATGCGAAACAGCAAGTGGAATATTAAATAGTATTGGACTTCAAAATCCTGGAGTGAAATTTTTTGCTGAAAACGATTTACCGAACTTAAGAAAGTTTGACACAAAAATTATTGTAAATGCTTGTGGAAGCTCTGTGGAAGAATATGTGGAACTTTGTAAAATTTTGAATACATTAGATATTGACGGAGTAGAACTTAATTTATCATGTCCAAATGTAAAAGAGGGATGCATGGCATTTGGAAATACATATGAAGGAGTACGAAAAGTAACTAGTGCTGTAAGAGAGGTACTGCAAAAACCATTAATAGTAAAATTAACTCCTAATGTAACTAATATAGCTGAGATTGCAAAAGGAGTAGAAGACGGTGGAGCTGATGCAGTTTCATTAATAAATACATTACTTGGTATGAAAATAGACATTAATACAAGAAGACCAGTTCTTGCAAACAATACAGGAGGTTTATCAGGACCTGCAATTAAACCTGTAGCTGTAAGAATGGTATATCAAGTTGCACAAGCAGTTCAAATTCCGATAATGGGTCTTGGAGGAATAATGAATGGGGAGGATGCAATAGAATTTATGCTTGCAGGTGCTACAACAATTTCCATTGGAGCAGGAAATTTTGTTGACCCATATACAAGTGTAAAAACAATAGAAGGAATTGAAGAATATATGAAAAAGTATAATGTAGAAAACATTACTGACATCATCGGTAAAGTAGAAATGAACTAAATTGGGACAAGGGGACGGAGCTCTTGTCCCAGTTTTGGGACAGAGGGACGGAGCATTTGTCCCAATTTTGAGACAGAGGGACGGAGCATTTGTCTCAGTTTTGGGACAAAGGGACACACCTTCGCTTGGTACATTAATCTTTTTTAATTTTTAGGAACAAATATATTTTATCTTAAATTTTTTAGCCTATGATTCATAGTATAATTACTAAAAATCTGGAAATAATATATATGAATTTATCTTACATATATAATGGAGGGAAACATGAGGGGATTTATTCCAGATGCAATATATTATGAAGAAAAAGTAACAGAGTATGAATTTGGAAGAGAACTCTTAGAAAAATATAAAGATGTTCCAAAATATGTAATAGAAAATCATAATAATATTGAAGAAATGAGAAAAAGGGAAAATAAAGATTTCACTAAAATGAAAAGAAATTTAATTATAGGAATAAGGAAAACTCATAAGTTTGTTCCAAATAATAAAATTTCTAATTATCTTGTGCCATATACTTCTTCTGGCTGTACAGCAATGTGCTTGTATTGCTATTTGGTTTGCAATTACAACAAATGTGCGTATTTAAGATTATTCGTAAATAGAGAAGAAATGTTAAATAAAATTATTAAAACAGCTAATGAAAGTGAAGAAGAATTAACTTTTGAAATAGGAAGCAATAGCGACCTGATATTAGAAAATTCAATTACTGGAAATTTAAGGTGGACAATAGAACATTTTAAAGAGACTAAAAAGGGGTATATAACTTTTCCAACAAAATTTGATATGGTTGACGATATTTTGAATGTACAAGGAAAAGAAAAAGTAATAATTAGAATGAGTGTCAATCCAAAAGAAATAATAAGAAAAGTTGAAATGGGAACTTCGCAATTGGAAGATAGAGTAAAAGCAATAAATAAGCTAAAAGAAGCGGGGTATAAAGTAGGAGTATTAATTGCACCAGTAATCTTTGTAGAAAATTGGAAAGAACTATATAAAGAATTAATTATATATTTAAGTAAAAATTTGAGTGAAAAAGTAAAGCAAGATTTGTTTTTTGAAGTTATTTTTATGACATATAGCTATGTTCATAGAAAGATAAACGAAGAAGCATTTCCAAGTGCAATAAATTTGTATGACCAAAACCTTATGACGGGAAGAGGAAAGGGAAAATACACATATAAACAAGAAGCAAGGAGAATAGGAGAAGAATATATAAAAAATTTATTAGAAAAATATTTCCCTGAAAACAAGATTATATATTTTAGTTAAAATTTATATTTTTTTGTGTCCAAGATTAAAATATATGTTATAATTTTTGCCATAGGTAAGTTAGGGGAAAAAATAAGAGGAATATTATAGGTTATTTCAAAGCTTGTAAAAAGAGGAAAGGGGCTTGGACTTTCAAGGTCTGTCCCCCAGCGACAAAGTTGTCGTTTTAAGGCCTGTCCCTCAGCGACAAGGTTGTCGTTTTAAGGCCTGTCCCCAAACGACAAACGAAAGAAGGTAAGGTGTGTATGTACGAAAAGGAATGTAAAAGTAGTGTTGATGAGTTTTTAAAAGAAAATGGATTTAAAAAAAGAGGATTAAGTACTGAAGAAGCAAGGAAAAATATTGCAAAATATGGGAAAAATGAGATGAGGCAAAAAAAGCCGAAGAAATGGTATAATTATTTTTTCGAGAGCCTATTTAGTACTTTTAATTTAATATTATTAGGTATAGTTGTAGTGCTATTTTATACTGATGTTATGCTAACAACACCACCTAATTATGCAAATATTATTGTAATTTTAATATTGATTACAGCTAGTACTCTTTTGGAGTTTTTTGAAGTATATAGGTCCAATAAAGCAGCAGAAAAATTGAAAAACTTAGTGTCTTCTAAAACAGAAGTTTTAAGAAATGGAAAAGAGACTAAAATTCCTTCTTCTGAAATTACTGTGGGAGATGTAGTTTTTCTTAATGCTGGAGATTTGATACCAGCAGATTTAAGAATTATAGAGTCTACAGATTTATTTGTAAATCAATCTTCTTTAACAGGGGAAAGTGATTCTGTAAAAAAAGTAGCAGAGTTAGAAGCGGGAAGTAAAGTAGAAGATATTACAGATTTAGATACAATTTGCTTTATGGGAACAAATGTCATAAGTGGCTCTGCTATAGGAATTGTATTTAGAACTGGAGATAATACCTATTTTGGAAAAGTTGCGGATACAATAACTGAAGAAAAGCCAAAAACTGCTTTTCAAAAAGGTATCGATAGTGTTAGTAAATTGTTAATTAGATTTATGCTTGTATTGATACCAATTACATTTATTGCAAATGCAGCAAAACATGGAACAATTACAGCATTTACTTTTGCGGTTGCTATAGCTATTGGTATTACACCATTGCTTCTTCCAGTAATACTATCATCTAGCCTTGCAAAAGGGGCTACAAGAATGTCTAAAAAGAAGACTATTGTAAAGAGGCTTGATAGTATTCAAAGTTTTGGGGCTATGAATGTATTATGTACTGACAAAACAGGAACTCTAACCGAGGATAAAATTGTTTTAGAAAAATATTTAAATGTAAAAGGCGAAGAAGACAAAAGAGTTCTTAAGCATGTGTTTTTAAATTCATATTTCCAAACAGGATTAGAAGGAAGTATAGATGAAGCAATAATAGCAAGAGTTAAAAAAAGTGACTTAAAGGGCATAGAAGAAAATTATGAAAAGGTAGATGAAATTCCTTTTGATTTTTCTAGAAGAAGACTTTCTGTTGTAGTGTCGGACGGAAAGAAAAAACAACTCATTACCAAAGGTGCGGTTGAGGAGATTTTAAGTATTTGTTCTTTTGTGGACTATCAAGGAGAAGTAACAGAGATTACAAAAGACATAAAAAAAGAAGTTATGGAATTATGCAAAGATTTGAACAAACAAGGGCTTAGAGTAGTTGCGGTTGCACAAAAAAATGATATAGGGGATGTAAAAAAGTTTGCAGTAAAAGATGAAAATAAAATGGTGTTAATTGGATTTGTAGGATTTTTAGATCCACCAAAAGAGAGTGCAAAAGGAGCTATAGAAAGGCTTAACAGAGACGGAATAAGGGTAATAGTTTTAACAGGAGACAACGAATATGTAACAAAAGCTATATGCGACAAAGTAAATATAAATACAGATAAGATAATACTTGGAAGCAAGATAGATAAATTATCAGATGCAGCATTAAGCAGGCATTTGAAAAAGACAAATGTATATGCAAAACTTTCACCAATACAAAAAGCAAGAATAATTAGAATTTTAAAAGAGGCAGGAAATGTAGTCGGCTACATGGGAGACGGAATAAATGATGCTCCTTCTATGCATAATGCAGAAGTTGGAATCTCTGTGGATACTGCTGTTGATATTACAAAGGAAACTGCAGATATAATACTTCTAGAGAAAGATTTAGATGTGCTTACAGACGGGGTTATGGAAGGAAGAAAAACATTTGGAAATTTGCAAAAATATATAAAAATGGCAGTTAGCTTTAACTTTGGAGAGGTATTGTCAGTGCTTATTGCCAGTGTGCTTTTACCATTTTTCCCAATAACTCCAATACAACTTTTGGTACAAAGTCTAATTTATGATATGGGACAACTTTCTATTCCATATGATAATGTAGATAAAGAATATTTGACAAAACCTAGAGTATGGGATATGAAGAGTTTAAAAAGATTTATGCTTTACATGGGACCAACAAGTTCAATATTTGATTTAATGATATTTGCAATATTATGGTTTGTATTTGGATTAAGACTTCCAGATGCAGCATTATTCCAATCGATTTGGTTCTCATATGGAGTAGTATCAAATCTAGTAGGATTGCATGTTATTAGAACAGGAAAAACACCATTCATCCAAAGCAATGCATCTAAAGCAGTATATGCAACTTCAATAGGATTAAGCATTGTTGCTATATTAATACCATTTACATTTATAGGACAATACATTGGATTAGTTCCTATACCACTTAAGTATTTTAGCATAATTCTTTGTGTGCCAATATTGTACTGCTTCTTAGCATCATTTATTAAGAGAATATATATTAAAAAATATGGTGAATGGCTATAATGGAATAGATTTTAAATCATATAAAAAATAGCATTAGATGCTTTCTAATGCTATTTTTATCATATTATTTAAAGAACGCTCTCTTTCTTCTGGAGTGCTTACTTCATTTTTGTAATGTGAATCAACAACAGTAAGTAAACATGCAGCATTTCTATTAAAATATTTTGCCATATAGAATAGGGCAAAAGCCTCCATTTCACATGCAATAATATTTAAATCCTTTGGAAACCTATTAATAAAAGAGTCCAAATTATCTAAATATCCGTCGAAACAGTCATTGCAAAGAGTGTTTCCTTTAATGCATGGTATTTCAATTCTTTTGGCTGTATCTTCAAGCTTTGTAACCAACAATTTACTAGACTCCGCTATATGCTCTTCTTTGCCACTCCATTCAAAAGCAAAATTTCCCTCAGTGTAACTTTTATCAACTAGGATAGTATCAAACATATTTAAATCAGGATTGTATGCTCCACAAGAACCAATTCGTATAATATTTTCAACATCATAGAATTTGAAAAGTTCATATGAATAAATTCCCATGCTAGGCATTCCCATTCCAGAAGAAAATACTGTAACAGGCTTGCCTTTATATGTTCCAGTATAAGCTAGCATATTTCGTACAGAATTAATAAGTCTGGCATTTTCTAAAAAGTTTTCCGCAATATATTTTGCTCTTAAAGGGTCTCCAGGCATTAATACAGTTTTTTCAACATCCTCTTTTTTTGCATCACAATGTATAGGCATATTATTTACCTCCTAAAATAAATTTCTTTTATTATCCCACTTATTGTATATTATATACAAAATAAAATCAAGAATTGGGACAAGGGGACGGAGCATTTGTCCCAAAAATGGGACATGGGGACAGACCTCTTAACAATTAAAAAAGCATGAGATATTTGATATAAAGGTTAATAATGTATATGTAGACTATAAAAACACCCCATAAAAAATGAGATGTTTTTATAGTTTATCTGTACCAACTTGGTATTGTGAATAATGATACATCTAATACTTGTAAAAATAAGAATAATAAAAATGTAATAATTACAGATATGGTACCTAGTACCAAACCAGCTTTGCCTAGTCCTTTATCGCCTCTTTTAAAGGCTAAAAATCCAAATACTATAGCTAGAACTGCAGATATAACTGATATAATTATATAATATATAAAAACTATAGAAATTATACCAAATACTAAAGCAGCTACACCATATCCAACTCCGGAATTATTTTGTTCTATTGATTTGTGTTCTACATTTGGTTGATTTTCTGGTTCCATAAATCTTCCTCCTCTTATTAAGATTTTACTAACATAACTAAATTATACCATATATAACAAAATGAGACAAGGGGACGGAGCTTTTGTCCAGGGATATTTTCTAAAGCTCTCAAATCCGTTTCCGGTGATTGAATCTAATTCGAATTGCCTTTTTATATTATAGTTATAGCATATCTAAGGTTAAATGCCCCTTATATTAATGATTTCTAGATTTTTATCAGATTATACTCTGGAAATTTTAATTGACATGCAACAAAAAATTGTGAACATTTTGTGAATTTTAATTTAAATGCTTGAAAATAAAAAAAAAAGGGTATATATTTTTAGCAGTCTAAGAGAAAGACTGCTAAAAATACATTAACATGATATAAAGTATAAATCATATATTTATATTTTGTACATATTAATATATAGAATAAATGGTAGAAATATTTAGGGAGGTAGATAGAAATGTTAAAACCATTATCAGACAGAGTAGTTATTAAAATGTTAGAAAGTGAAGAAACAACAAAAAGTGGCATTATTTTAGCAGCAAATGCACAAGAAAAACCACAAATTGCAGAAGTTGTTGAAGTTGGACCAGGTAGAGAGATAGACGGTAAACTAGAAAAAATGCTAGTAAAAAAAGGAGATAAAGTTGTAGTAAATAAATATGCAGGAACAGAAGTAAAATACGAAGGAGAAGACTATACAATAGTAAAACAAGAAGATATTTTGGCAATAGCAGAATAAAGTTAGATAAAGTATACAGATTAAAGAGCTTAAATGAAGGGCTGTCCCCAAGCGACAAAGGCGTCGTTTTAAGGCCTGTCCCCAAGCGACAGAGTTGTCGTTTTAAGGCCTGTCCCCAAGCGACAGAGTTGTCGTTTTAAGGCCTGTCCCCAAACGACAAATGAATTAAATGAAATTTTAGGAGGTAATGTAAAATGGCAAAAGATATTAAATTTGGAGAGGATGCAAGAAAAAGCCTATTAAATGGTGTTAATAAATTAGCAGATACAGTAAGAGTTACAATGGGACCAAAAGGAAGAAATGTAGTTCTAGATAAAAAGTTTGGTGCACCACTTATTACAAATGATGGTGTTACAATAGCAAAAGAGATTGAGCTTGATGACCCATTTG
>CALXZF010000099.1 GCA_944393165.1 uncultured Clostridia bacterium | reverse complement strand
CTTGCCAGCCTTTCATAAATACTACTGCATCTGCTTGGTCTAATAATTCAATACTTTTAGATAGGTAATAGATTGGACTTTTGTTTTCTGAAATGTCTAATACTGTATCTATTACTTCGTGTCCTTGGATTTCTAATTCTTTCACTAACTCCTCTCTTTCTTGTCTTATTTGCTCTTCTGTTTTGCCTCTCATTGGCTGACTTATCATTATTTTCATACTTAATTCTCCTTATATAAATTTAAAGAGCCAGCATTGATACAACGATGGCTCTTACAACTGTTGATAGACTGGTTGCGATGACTAGAATTGCACTAGTTACCTCTACCGTATGAGAGTAGCGAGATGTCTGGTTCTCCACAATCGCAATATATGCAAGAATAAAACAACAAACTAATCTTGCTTCCGACTTGTCTCTTACTTCATATCAATTTAAAGAACATACAACAACTGATATATAGCCGGTAGTTTTTATAATTCTCAGAATGTTCTTTTTTCGAATTATTATTTAGTTGTTTCAAACTCTGCACTGTTGCCGTGTGCTTTCTGTAAGACTCGAACTTACGACCGATTGTAAAAACAATTGCTCTGCCAACTGAGCTAAGAAAGCATATACAGGAATTGCCTTGCTACCTAGGATACGACAGCTGACGAGCTATCTAGCAATACAATTCCTTACTACTAATTTACTACTTGTTAGGCACTTGGGATTAGCCGTTTCCGACTGTGCCTATAACCCTTCGGGAGTCATTTAAATTTTAAAAATCTATTATAATTAAAACATATTTTGATGGTAACTTTCAGTAACTTTTAGTAGCATACGTTATTCTTCTCATATCTTATCAAATTTATTTAAAGCTTCTCCTTTTAATCTCTTTGTATATTCGTAGTTATAATGCATTTCGCTTGCTACTGTTACTAAAGATTTTCCTTGTATGTACTCCTTATATAATATATTCCTGTAAGGAAAATCCATTTTGCTTACTTTTTCAACAATCTCTTTTTGTTTCTTTTCTTCCTCTATAATTATTTTCATTAGTTCGTCAAACATATCTACTAATTCAGCTATTTTTTCTGCCTCGTTATCATATACAATTCTACTACCTTTTGGCATATCAGATAATATACTATTAAGTTTGTTTATAGTTTCTTTTTGTGTTTCTATATATTCTGTCTGGTCTTTTATCCATATTTGGACATATTTATAATTTTTAAGGTCTTCTCTATTCATTTGTACCTCCTTGTTTATTTTTTATATGTTCTCTTTCCATCTCTGCTTTTAAATTATCTAGTTGTTTATAAGCTTTGTGTATTGCTTTTTGATTTAATTGTCTTACTGTAGTTGAACTCACTTCGTATAAATTTATGTTCTCTATAGTCTTCATTACTTCTGTTATTTTCTTGTAGACATGACTTATTGTCATTTGTATCACTTACTTTCTAATAATTCTTTCTTAAATTTTCTATTTAAAATATCTAATTTAACTTTATCTAATATTTCTATTGTCAATTCGGAAACAATGTCTTTTTCAGTAATATATCTATCTTTTATCTCTTTAGTTTCTGTATCAGTTTTTTGTGCTAGTTGTACTGCTTCTTTCTCACTTAATATACCTTTTTTTATTTTTATTAAATATTCTTTATTGTTTGGAATTAAACAATCTTCATACCTAGCTCCTGTTGTATATTTTTTTATAAAATCATTCATTCTTAAAATATGATGCAGTTGTTTAGGGTCATACCCATATTTATTTATCTTATCAATAATCGCTGGATAAGGATGCTGTAGTGCTTTTAATTTTTCCATGCTCATCCCTGCTATACATCTTAAAGCTTGGTTTTTGTTCAAGTTTGCTATTAATTCTCTGTTTTCAAACAAAGGCTGTAACAAAACCCTGTATTCCTCGTTTACTATTCTATATTTCGTAAATAATATTTCGATAAAATTTACATTCTGTTTTTTGAATGTGTCAAACATTACTCTTATATCCTTTACATCTATATGCTCATTATTCGGTAATACGATAGTTTTGCTTACTGGTGCTTTATTGTATACAAAATCCTTAAAACTTGGTAATATTATGGCTTTTGTGTCTACGTCTGATTTATAATCTTCGTCATATATATCTAACTCATAGTTTTGACTTCCTTGTAAGCCTAAATAAACCACATTATACTTGTCTTTAATATAATCATAATGCTCTTTTATTCTATTATTTATAAACTCTTCTCTCTCCATATAAATTCCTCCAAATCTAAAATTCTTTTGTGTACATCAATTCCTACATTAAAGCAATTATAGTTTTTTTGCATTTTGTTCATATATTCTGTATCATTATTTCTCATTGAATGAACATGCCCATATAAATGAATACTACCATTATTTTTTCCATTCCAATCAATTATTGGATAGTGAAATAATACAATCTTTGTTTTATTTATTTTTAATTCTTTATAATAGCAAATTTCTTGAAACAAGTTCCTATCGAATTTCTTGTCCTCAAAAAAATTTTTATCGTGATTTCCTATAATTAAAATCTTATTGCCTTTTAATTCCTTTAATATCTCGTTTGTTTTTTCACCTTTGTACCAACTAAAATCTCCTAAAACATATACAATGTCATCATTATCTATTGTTTTATTCCATAAATTTATAATTGCATTATCCATTTCTTCTATGTTTAAAAAAGGTCTATTCTCATATTTTATTATATTTTTATGACCGAAATGCAAATCGGAAGTCACATACATTTTCATAATTTATCCTTCTCCTTTCACTTTATATGCGTTAGCTTCAAATTGTTCATGCGTTAGAATTATCTTTACTTCATCTTCTCTAAAACCATACCATTCGCCATACTCATCACTATAATCTGTATAGCAAAAGTCATCTTCATCATTTACATCAGACAATCTTATATCTCCTTTTAATGAAATTATCTTATTACCGTTTACATAGTCTCCTACTT
>CALXZF010000098.1 GCA_944393165.1 uncultured Clostridia bacterium | reverse complement strand
TTCAGAAACTATTTTTGATACAGCATTTGGAATTCCTATTGATGTAATAGTTAAAAACAAAGTATATATTTGAAAAGCACTTGAATATATTGCATTTCCTTCATCTCCAAAGCCTTCTCTATTTGTCAAATATATTTTATTAATTACACCCAATATTTTTATGAACACATGTGCAACAAGAAGCACTGCTATGTTTTTTAAGAAACTAGTTTTTTTCAATTTGTTTTTTTCTTTTTTTCTCATACCTAATAATATTCTGGAATTTAATATTTATTCAAAATCTTAAATAATACGCATTGTTACAATTCACAGCTAATACTAATTGGCAAAGCAGTGTATATTTTTTATTTTATGTTTGAGTGCTGAAGGTGGGGACCGACAAGTTTACAAACTGTTATGCGAAAAGAATTTGAGCATTTACAGTTTGTACGCAGCCAAAGGGCCAAAACAGAAAATACAAAATATACACTGCTTTGCCCCAAAAACGGCCGTGCATTGTAACACCAAGCTCCATTTTTAGGCATTTTTTTTGCAAAAACTATTGTATTTTTTCCAATTTTATAAGATAATATATATGTATGATTTTAATTATTGAAAGTGGTGAACTTATTGAAGTATATAGATAAATTTCTAAAATTTTTAAAGACGGATAGAAACACTTTTGTAACATATATCTTAACATTAGTTTCGGCATATATACTTGTCGATAGACTAGTAGAACTTATGTTTATGATATTTACTGGAGTTGCCTATTCATATTGGGGTCCAATTGAATACACCTTAGCTTTTGCAGCAGTAGTATTTGCTTTTTATTTTTCATTTAGTTCCAAATTTGTAAAAGCAGATGTTGATAAACTTAGATTTTTTAATACATATGTTATCTGTTTATATGTTTTAATAGTCTCGTTTATAGTACAGGGAATAAATTCACTTGCATGGACATTTATATTATCTGCTCCTAATTATCCAAACATTGTTAGTGAATATTCAAACTTATTTAGACCTGCTTTTACAGCAATAGCAATATATGTGCCATTGGTTACATTCTACAAGGTATTTAAATGGCTAACATTTACAGTAAATGATACAAAAGATTTAAGGGATTCTATAGCAGATTATGGTGGAATAAGCTTATCTGGTAGGCCAAAAGATGTTGGAAAATATTCATGTGAAATTTTCCTTTGTAATGATTCAGAGTCTGGAGAACCAGTTATTATTCCAGAAAGCAAAAGGCTTGAATCTTTCTTAGTTGTAGGTGTATCTGGCTCAGGAAAAACTACTATGGTGTATGAACCATTAATGGCCAGAGATTTAGATAGAAAATACTTTTTTAGAGAAATTGCAAAAGAAATGGGATTTACTGCTTTAAGAACTGGTATTGCTACACTTGATTGTCCTTATGATAATAGTTATTTAAACGAAAACTTCACATTAAATATGCTTACTCCTAATCCAGAAAAAGTTGATTTGTATAATGCTTATATGAAGAAAATGATTTTAAGTTCTTCTAATGGAAAATATATATACAGAGATTTTGGATTTACATATTTATCTGCTGAATATGATTCTGTAGAAAAAATGCTTGGAGTAGCAAAAAATTACAAAATTAAGGTTAATTTAATTGACCCAAATAATGCGGATTCACCAGGAATAAATCCTTTTGTATATGATGATCCAATAAAAACCGGTATGGCTATATCTTCTGTTTTAAAAGGTTTATACGCATCAACAAGACCTGATACTCAACAAGCATTTAGAGAAAATACTGCAATTCAAATTATTGAGAACTTATCAATTTTACTTAAAGAAATGTATCCAAGATTAAATGACGGGGATTTACCAAATTTAGAAGATATGCTTAATATGATGAATGATTTCTCTTTAGTTGAAGATATGTGTAATCATATGAAAGAAAATGAAGAATTAGCTGATAAATATAGAATACTTATTAAATATTTTGAAAATAACTTTTATGCAACTGCTAACAAAGACAATTTGAAACAAACCAAAATTTCAATTTACACAGCGTCAGCAGAGTTAGATAATTTACTAAGATACCCTGGTGTAAAAAATATATTATGTAATAGAAATAATAACCTACAATTTGATAAAGCATTGGCAAATGGAGAAGTTACATTTGTATGTACAAGAAGAGGTGATTTAGGAGCAAATGCTCACAAAGCATTTGGTATATTCTTCTTACTTTTAATGCAACAATCAGTTCTATCAAGACCAGGAAATGAAAATACAAGAATTCCTCATTTCTTATATATAGATGATTTTCCAGAATTCTTGTGTAAAGCAATAGAGCCTGTATTTACAGTATATAGAAAATATAAAGTTGGTAATATTCTATGTTCTCAAACACTTTCACAATTAAAAGGTGAAGGCAAGAACAATTTTAGAGACGAGATATTGGCAAACTGTGTAAACAAAGTAATATTTGGAAACGCATTACCAGAAGATGTCGAATGGTGGGAAACAGAATTACAAGAAAAAAGAGAATGGACATGGAATAATAGTTATCAAACTGATTCTAGCAGAGATGATTATGGTTATGATACTAAATATGGTGGAATTGAATATAAATGGAAACCAAACTACAAAGCTGGTAAAATTATGTCTCTTAAGTCTAAACAAATTTTGTTTAAGGTTAAAGATGCCAAAGGAAAGAGCCAAGTTGCTAAAGGATCACTAGATTTCTTAGAATCAAAATATAAAGAACCTAAACATCCTAAAGAATACAATTTTGAAAAATACTCTAGTGGTATTTCTGATAGTATAAAGAAAAAACCAATCACATCAAGATTTAGAGGAAACTTTGCTGCAGCTACAGCAGATAATGACCCAGATAAAACAACAGGTGAGATTGACCCTATTCAAATAGATACTACAGATTCAAAATATTTCTTAGACAATGATGATGCTATTGTATTTGATTTAAATAGAAAAAATGATAATAATGCTTAAAATAGCACACATATTTAAATATTGACAAGCTAAAGAAATGACTATGAAAATTAATTCATAGTCATTTCTTTCTTTTATATACCTAATAATTTGACTTCAACATTTTCCATTTTATATTTTCCACCTTCTAGTTTGAACTCAACTAAAGTTCTATCTAGAGTTTCTTCATTTTGTCTTAAATCAGTTGAAAAATATAATTTTATTTTACTAATTTCAAGATTGTTTACAACAATTGTTTTAAATGTTTCCGCCATATGTTTCTCATCTTCACATATAAATATAAGTTGTGGCATTGAGCTAAATCCTGAATCTCCTGGAACGAAATTGTCATAGAAATCATTATATAATCTCATTCTATCTACAAGTTTCTTCTCCCAGTCTTCTTCTCTTCTAATAACTTCAAATAAAAATTCTATTGATTTTTTATTCTTCGTTAATTTTACACTTCCACCCATAGCTTTAAAAGTTTTTCCAGCTTGTTTAGCTGTTATTGCAGGTTTTACTACATATGAATCAAAAGCTTTTACTTTTCTTAAATATGCAATAATAGTTTGATTACCTGCTAACCTTTTCTTTATCATAGCTGTTGGTTTTACATTATCTGTTGGTTGCCATTTACATTCTATACCTCTAGAATTTAATAAATATTTTCCCATTTTTTCTAAGCAATAGATTCTGTAAATACCTTTTCCGTCTTCTCCTTTAAAATAATATCTTGTAAGAATTTTAGATTTTATTAATTGTTCCAATTTATTGTTAAGCTTGTCCTGAGAAGCAATCTCAACATTTTTCCATTGTAGCATTTGGAATAATTGTCTTGATGTAATAAATTCAAATTCATTTACTAATTCTAATATTTTAAAATGTAAATCATTGATATGTCCAATATTAATTTTGTGTATAATTTGGTTCATTGATACATATCCGTCTTTTCCGTCAAAAGTTTTAATTTCTCCTTCTCTTACTGCAAAAGGTGATACTACCGCCTTTATCTCATTATCTTCTACCATAAACATCTCTCCTTCTTGGTAACTGTATAAAAAGTAATACTAATTATACATTGCTATTCTAACACATTTTTCAATATTTTACAATAGTAATTTTATTTGCCTACTTTATTGTTATTATTTAAAACTTTTTATTCTTGTATTTTATC
>CALXZF010000097.1 GCA_944393165.1 uncultured Clostridia bacterium | reverse complement strand
GTCAATTATATTGTAACAAAATTTTTTATTGGTATCAATACTTTTTCCCTTAAATAGTAATCAATTCTTGCATTAGATTGGCATAATTAACCAAAAACACATCTTTATCATTGTTATTTGCATCCTGTTCTAATTCATTTATCAAAATATATGATTTATTTATAATATCAATCTTATTTACATTATTTACTTGGTTATTGAGTAATCCAGAAAAATCACCTTTTGCATTTCCTATATATTGGATTACTTTTTGCCAATCATCACTTTCTGTATATGCATATGAATATAGAATGTTTGCTCTAACACTATATACTAAATTTTTTTCATTATCTCCAGAAAAATCTTTTATATATGAACTCACTAAACTATATAAGTCTGCAGAGTTTATTAAAGTTTGACTTTTATCTTTGCTTGCAATACTTTTAGTTATTGAGTCTAGAGTATTATTGAATTTAAGCAAGTTATCTCTATTTACATTAAGTGATGTTAAATCTATCATAATTGTTGTCCAGCTTGTGTATATTTCCTCTACTTTACTTGTTAATTCATCCCACTTTGTGTCACTGTTTCTCGCATTTAAAATTGTATCTGTTACCATTCTACTACTATTTATTGTGTTTTCTTCACTCGTAGTATTGCCCTGCTGTGTATTTTCCGCTGATGAAGATTCACTATTTGAGCTAGATTCCGAAGCGGGAATTTCTTGGTCAACTACTTTATAATTCGAGTATTGTATATTATTAACACCATTCATAATTTCAATTATATTTGAGCTCAAATAATCTATTTCTGCAGTACATTTTTGTTTTAATGTTTCTACATCATTAGACTCATTTGTTTTAAAATTTCCATATACAAAATATCCGCCAATAAATACCATTATTAATATTAACAATATCGTAATTGTAATAATATATTTTTTCATAAATCCTCCAAATATATTAATTTTATTTTTTATTATTATTGCCAAAAATATTTCCTTTTATTCTCAAGTATTTTTATTATTTTTTTAATTATACTAATATTAAATAATTTTATAAATTTTGGGGTTATTATGGATGTTGTAGTACGATTATATAGTTCTAAAAGAAATGAAATTAATAAATTTTTAGGGGATTATTATCGGTAAAACAAATGAATATATAAATTTGTTAGAATGGGAAAAAAAGTACCAAAACCCTGTTGAGATAACAGAAATCATCGGTACTTTTATAGATAATAATGATAAATATTCAATTAATATGTGGATTAGTCTTGACCAAGGTATATTTATAAATGTTACTAATAATAATGTTGATGAAATTATAAAATATATTTATGAAAGATATCCTTGGTAATTTATTCACACTTTTTCTCTCTTGTCATTAACAATGTGACTGCATCTCTTGGATGTAGACCATTATATAATACATCATATACAGTATCTACTATAGGCATTTCAATATTGTATTTTTGTGATAATTTATGTGCAACTTCTATATTGTCTATGCTTTCTATTGTCATACCAACTTCTTTTTTGGTTTCTTCTACTGAAAGTCCTCTTCCAATACATCTTCCAGCTTTTCTATTCCTGCTATGTTCACTTAAACAAGTTACAATCAAATCTCCTAATCCTGATAATCCATAAAAAGTGTTATGGTTTCCACCCATTGCAACTCCTAAACGAGAAATTTCTGTAAGTCCTCTTGTTATTAATGCGGCAATAGTGTTGTCTCCCATGTTTAGTTCTGCAACAATTCCAGCACAAAATGCAATAATATTTTTTAATGCTCCACCTAATTCTGCTCCTTTTGTATCTGAGCTTGTATATATTCTCATATTTTCATTCATGAATGTATCTTGAACTAAATATTGAACATCTAAACTTTGTGATGCAATAACTATTGCAGTAGGTATTCCAAGCGAAACTTCTTCTGCATGGCTTGGGCCAGTAAATACACCGATTTTTGCTTTTGGCATTTCTTCTCTAAGCACATCTTCTAATGTGTATAATGTATCTGATTCAAAACCTTTTGAGCATAAAATTATTGGCTGATTTTCTACATACATTTTATATTTTTTTATTGTGTCTCTTGTAAATTTAGAAGGTGTAACATGTAGTATCATATCACTTCCAACAACAGCTTCTTTAATGTCTGTTGTACATTTAATATTTTCCGGCATTGTAGCCATAGGCAAGAATTTGCATTTATGTTCATTATTAATTAAATCCGCTTCTTCCTTAGAAAAAGACCACAATCTTACATCATGTCCAATCTTAGCAGCGTGAATTGCAAGTGCTGCTCCCCAACTACCACTACCAATTATACAAACTTTTTTCATACTTTTTAAATTTCTCCTTTCACACAATATATTTTCAAAATCTATTGTGTTATTAATTTTTATTCTTCAAAAAATTATTTGACTGTTTTAAAACTAATCTTGTTTTCTGTTCCATTTAATAATCTTTTTACATTTTCTCTATGATTAAACACAATAAGTACTGCTAGTACAATGCTATAAATTAAATAATTTCCTGGTACAATATAATTTTGTGGAATGAATAGTGTAAGTACTGGGTATAAGATTGCAGCTGCAATTGAACCAACTGAAACCATTTGTGTTAATGCTATTAATATTAATGCAAATACCAAACAAATTAAACCTATTTGCCAGTTTGACATTATTAGAACTCCAAGTGAAGTCGCAACACCTTTTCCTCCTTTGAATTTAAAGAATATTGGAAATGTGTGCCCTAGTATTACTGCTACTCCTGCAATTTGAACTAATAACGCTCCATTAGAGCCACTAATGATTTTGCCTAAAATTATTGCTACTAAAATTGCAACAACACCTTTCAAAATATCACATATTAATGTTATTATTGCAGCTTTTTTTCCTACAGTTCTTAACATATTTGTAGTTCCTGCATTACCGCTTCCCTTTTCTCTTACATCAAATCCTGCCATTTTTTTACTAAGTATAACTGAAAAATTAATACTTCCAATTAAGTATGCTATTATAGCCATTATTGCACATGCTATCATAAATTTTCCTCCTTTTACTATATATATTTTTTATCTAAACAATGTATTTTTTAATTTTTTATTTGAGTGGTCATTAGTAACTTTTATTCCAATTTATGTGTCTTTTTCAAGCCTCTCTCGTACTATCATTCTTACAGGAGTCCCAACAAGTCCAAATTCTTTTCTTATTTGATTTACTAAATATCTCTCATATGAGAAATGGAATAAGTTTTTATCATTTACAAACACCACAAATGTTGGTGGTTTTGTACTTGCTTGAGTCATATAAAATACGCGAAGTCTTCTACCTTTGTCTGTTGGTGGTTGAACTATTGCTATTGCTTCATTTAGCACCTGATTTAATACTGATGTAGAAACTCTTAACGCATTTTGACTTGCAACACTATTTATCATCTCAAATAATTTATTTACTCTTTGCCCAGTTTTTGCAGATATAAATAATATAGGTGCATATGATAAATATGATAACTTGTCATAAACATTTTTCTTATATTGCTCTAATGTGCCATTTTCCTTTTCATATTCATCCCATTTATTTACAACTATAATTATTCCTTTTCCTGCTTCATGAGCCTCTCCAGCTATTTTTGTATCTTGCTCTGTAACACCTTCGTTTGCATCTATCATAAGTAAACATACATCTGCTCTCTCAATAGCAAGTAAACTTCTAATAACACTATACTTTTCTAAATTTTCTTCGACTTTGCTCTTTCTTCTAATACCTGCAGTATCAATAAAAACATATTTTCCATACTCATTTTCAAATTCAGAATCCACAGCATCTCTAGTTGTTCCAGCAATATTACTTACAATAACTCTATTTTCTCCCAATATTTTATTTACCAATGATGATTTTCCTACATTTGGCTTTCCTATTATTGCTACCTTTATAATTTCATCATCTTGCTCATTTTCATCTACTGGTGGAAGCTTATCATAAATCGCATCCAAAACATCCCCAATGCCTATTGCATTTGCTGCTGATACTCTGTATGGATCTCCTAAACCTAAATTATAGAATTCATATATATCATCAGCAACTTTCCCATAATTGTCAGCTTTATTGCAGACCAAAATTATAGGCTTTTTAGATTTTCTAAGCATTAAAGCAATATCTTGGTCAGCAGCAGTAACACCTTGTTTAATATCTGTTACAAATACAATAACATCTGCCATTGCAACCGCCAAATTTGCTTGTTCTCTCATTTGTGAAAGTATAACATCATCACTCTCTGGCTCAATTCCTCCAGTATCTATAATGGTAAAATTTCTTCCTCTCCAATTTGTTTCTGCATACACTCTATCACGGGTAACTCCTGGTGTATCTTCAACAATTGATATTCTTTTTCCTGCTAAATAATTGAAGAATGTTGATTTTCCAACATTTGGTCTTCCAACTATAGCAACTGTTGGCTTACCCATATTTTAACCTCC
>CALXZF010000096.1 GCA_944393165.1 uncultured Clostridia bacterium | reverse complement strand
CTAGAATGAATATGAGCCATACCTTTTTCTATGTTTTTTCTGTCTCTTCTTCTAGTTACTTTTTTTGTTACATTTTTAGCCATTTTAGTTTTTCCTCCTTTTTAGAATTATTCACTATCGTAAATCTTTTTTTATTACTAATTTATAAAATAATAAAATACAAATAAATATTTAAAGTCTATTTATATTTTATTTAAATTCGAATTAGAAGCAAGTATAACAAGGCAGCTGAGCAAATTTTTTTGAGACTATACGTTTGTATGTCGAAAAAAAATTATGCGAAAGCTAACGCAGTTAGACGAAGCTTATAATTTGAATTTATTTTTTGCTTTTGCTAACTAACTTTCTAGGACCTTTTCTAGTACGAGCATTTGTTTTTGTTCTTTGTCCTCTAACAGGTAAACCTCTTCTATGTCTTAATCCTCTGTAGCAACCTATTTCTGTAAGTCTTTTAATATTTAAAGCAACTTCTCTACGCAAATCTCCTTCTACTTTATAACCGTCCATAGCTTTTCTTATTGCTTGTACTTGGTCATCTGTTAAGTCTTTTACTCTTATGTCTGGATTTACATTTGCTGCTTTTAATATTTTTTGTGAGCTTGTTAAACCAATACCATATATGTATGTTAAACCAATCTCCACTCTTTTTTCTCTAGGTAAATCAACTCCTGCTAAACGAGCCATAATTTTACTTGCACCTCCACTTGTTTTATTTTCTTAATTTTCATTTTGTTGTATGTTGTTTGGACTTTATTAAAGGTGAAATGCATTGATATATGGAATAAATATATCAATCTTTAATATGTTTTCAAACATTATATATAGACACAAACCTGATATATAACTGTTAGAATCATCTAACAGTTACAGCCGCCAATCTAGATTTGTGTTATTAACTTATTATTATCCTTGTCTTTGTTTATGCTTAGGATTTTCGCATATTACCATTACTTTTCCTTTTCTTTTAATAACTTTGCATTTATCACAAATTTTTTTAACTGATGGTCTTACTTTCATTTTTTACACCTCTTTACTTCTTGTCATATATATTTGTGGTTAATATTTTATTTAGCTCTCCAAGTAATTCTTCCACGATTTAAATCGTATGGAGACAATTCAACCTTTACTTTATCTCCTGGTAAGATTTTGATATAATTCATTCTTAATTTACCTGAAATATGAGCTAAAATTTGATGTCCATTTTCAAGTTCAACTTTAAAAGTTGTGTTAGGTAATGTTTCAACAACAGTTCCTTCTACTTCAATAACATCCTCTTTTGACATACTAACCTCCATTTTTTTAGTCAATTATACTATTTTACAATAAATACTTATATAGTATATAACAAAATTAAACTAATGTCAATATTTCTGGCTCTTTTTCTGTAATTAAAATTGTATTTTCATAATGTGCAGACAAACTTCCGTCCTCTGTTAATATTGTCCAACCGTCATAATCTTGATAAATATCTCTGTTTCCTGCTATAACCATTGGTTCTATTGCAAGTGTCATTCCAGGCTCTAGTCTTATTCCACGGCCTGCTTTTCCATAGTTTGGTATTCCTGGATCTTCATGCATTTCTCTTCCAATTCCATGTCCTTGGAATTCTCTTACTACATTATATCCGTTTTTTTCCACAAATTCCCCAATAGCATGTGAGATATCTCCAATTCTATTTCCTTTAACAGCATATTTAATTCCTTCAAAAAAAGCCTGTTTTGTTATATCTACTAATCTTTTTGCCTCTTCTGTAGCATTTCCAACTACAAAAGTTCTAGCCGCATCTCCATTAAATCCGTTTTTGTAAACTACTAAGTCGATGCTTACTACATCTCCATCTTGGATTATTTTTTTATTAGATGGTATTCCATGTATAACTTCATCATTGATAGATATGCATAATGTTGCTGGGAATGGTGGTACACCTTTCATCCCACTAGGATAACCCTTTTGTGCTGGAATTCCACCATTTTCTCTTATAAGCTTATCTGCAAATTTATCAAGTTCCATAGTTGACATCCCTGGTTTAATAATCTTCTCAATTTCTTTATATACTAATCCAGTAAGCTGACAAGCTTCTCTCATTAATTTAATTTCTTTTTCTGATTTTATAGTAACCAATTTTAACCTCCATTAGAGCCACTTTATATTATACAACTTCTTCGTTATAACTAATTACTTCTTTTTATTTTATAGTCAAAATCTCAGATTTTGGCTATAAAACAAAGTTAAGTTTCCTTGGGCTGTGCATATTTGCAAAGCAAAATGCACATGCGTGCGTCGAAAGCTTTGCTTTCGCTAACGCACATTTTTCTTATATTCATCTAGAAACTTCTTAATATCGTTTACTGCTACATCTATATCTTTTGGATAAATAGAATATAGAGCATTGTTTCTTCTATAAAAATCTATTAATTCTTTAGAATTTTGATGATATATTCCAAGTCTTTTAATGACTGTTTCTTTGTTATCATCAGCTCTTTTTTTAAGTTCACTACCACAAACATCGCAAATTCCTTCGCGTTTTGGTGGTTTTGTTTCTTTGTTAAATATTGCTCCACAAGATTTATTTGAACATATTAATCTGTTTACAACTCTTTTTATTATTTCATCATCTGGCACATCAAGCTCTATAGCTACTCTTTTTTCTTCTGGCTTGTTTGCTTCCAAAAATTCTTTAAGAGCTTCTGCTTGAGCTTCTGTTCTAGGAAATCCGTCAAGAATTGCTCCTTTTTGTGCATCTTCTTCTAATAATCTTGTTTTCACTGTTTCTATAGTTACATCGTCTGGTACTAAAGCTCCACTATCAATATAACTTTTTATTTTTTTACCTAATTCTGTTCCTTTATTTATTTGTTCTCTAAATATATCTCCAGTTGAAATATGTACCAAGTTTAAATCTTTAGACAATATTTTTCCTATGGTTCCTTTTCCAGTTCCTGGAGCTCCTAGCATTACTATATACATTAATCACAACTCCTAATTTCATTAACTTAATTTTGTTATATATGTTCATACATAACGCTGCCCGCACAATCCAGTGCGGTCAGAGTTCTGTATTATATTTCATTTCACTGTTTTCAATAAATTAATATTCGTTATTCTTCTAACAAATAGAAAGTTTTATTATTCCAAGAATCCTTTGTAATGTCTCATTACTAATTGAGATTCTAATTGTTGTATTGTCTCCAATGCAACACCTACAACGATTAAGATTGATGTACCACCAAATGCCAAGTCTATTCCTGGTATAAATCTTACAAGCATTGGAAGTATAGCAATTATAGCTAAATACAAACCACCAAACCATGTAAGTTTACTAATTATTGATGATAAATAATCTGTAGTTGGTTTACCAGCTCTAATACCTGGTATAAATCCACCATTTCTCTTAATATTGCTTGAAACCTCTGCTGGATTGAATGTTGCATATGTATAGAAGAATGTAAATCCTACTATTAATAATAAGTATATTATAGCATTGGCTATTGTATAACCAAGTCCAACTTGAGATGTTGATGATGCTATTGAGAAGTTATATATTGTAGCCCAAAATCCAGTTTGGCTTGCTATATCTGGTATAAACATTTGTATTATCATTGCTGGGAATGTTAAGAATGATGATGCAAATATTATTGGCATTACACCAGCCATAACAAGTTTTAATGGAATATGAGTATTTTGTGCTCCAACCATTTTTCTTCCAACAACTCTTTTTGAATATTGTACAGGTACTCTTCTCTCAGCTTGTTGTACAAATACAACTGCAGCAACTAGTATAATTGCACCTATTATTATTGCAAGTGTTATTAATAGTCCAGTAGTACTGAATGATCCTGTACCCATTATTAGGTTCCATATTGATGTTACAGCCCCTGGAAGACCAGCTACGATACCTACAAATATGATTATTGAAATTCCATTACCAATTCCTTTATTAGTAATTTCATCTCCAAGCCACATAAGTAGTGCAGTACCAGCCATTAAAGATATAACAACTGTAAATCCTGTCATAAAGCTTGTATCTATGAATATTCCAGATGAACTATATGATAAGTAAATTCCTAATCCTTCAATTAGTGCTAAGAAAACAGTAAGAATTTTTGTATATCTATTTATTTTCTTTCTGCCTTCTTCTCCTCCTTCTTTAGTTAATCTTTCTAAAGCAGGAATTACCATTGATAATAGTTGAATTACTATAGATGCTGTAATATATGGACTTATAGACATTGCAAAGATAGAAAATCTTGAAAAAGCTCCACCTGAGATTAAATCTATAAGTGATGCCATTCCATTAGTTTCGCCAAATGCTTCACTTAGAGCAAATGTATCAACTCCTGGAACTGTTATATAACAACCTAATCTAAATATTACAATCAACAATAATGTATATAATAATTTCTTTCTAACATCAGGTGTTTTTAGTGCATTTTTGATTGTTTTAAACAACTAAATCACCTCAGCCTTTCCTCCTAAAGCTTCTATTTTTTCTTTAGCAGCTTTAGTAAATCTAACAGCTTTTACTGTTAATTTTTTATCCAATTTACCAGTTGCAAGTACTACTATTCCGTCTTTTGATTTGCTTATTATACCGTCTTTTATTAAGCTTTCAGCTGTAACTTCATCTGTAGTTGCTTTATTAAGCATTGTTAAAGTTACTTCTACATATTCTTTTGCATGAATATTTGTAAAGCCTCTTTTTGGTAATCTTCTATATAATGGTGTTTGACCACCTTCAAAACCTCTTCTTACTCCGCCACCAGATCTTGCTTTTTGACCTTTATGACCTCTTCCAGAAGTTTTTCCTAAACCAGAACCGATTCCGCGTCCAACTCTAGTTCTTGTTTTACTTTTTTGTGCTGGTTTTAATTCGTCTAATTTCATTTTGCTAGTACACCTCCTATTTTTT
>CALXZF010000095.1 GCA_944393165.1 uncultured Clostridia bacterium | reverse complement strand
GCTACATGCTCCACTTCCGTTACTATCTTCTTTTTTTTATGTATCAAAATATGTTTTATCCATTTTTTCACCTATTTTCTTTTAATTACCATATTTAATATTGCTTTTAGATTTTTCCTATTTATTATATATGCATATATTGCCGCAATTAATATTCCCCCAAAATATAGTATTATGTTATTAGCAAAATAATATATCAATAAGATTGGAAGCATAATTATTACGGTACTAACAATTAATCCTTTATCGATTTTTATTTCAAAATATTTATTTTTTAAATCTTTAAACCTATATATAGTCATTGCAAAATATGCAACTAATGGTGCAATAGTAGCTGCATATAAATCTATAAAATTAATTAATGTTAAATTAACAACAATATTTATAATCGCTGACACTATTGATATACTTGCAATAGCTTTTGTATTTTTTTTAGCTACATATATTGCTCCTATTAGACTTATTACAACATTAAATATTGAACCAATCATCATTATTGGAACCTGGTTATACCCTTCTGAATAGTTTTCGTTAATCATTATTGGATATACAATTGGCATACATGCAATAATTCCAACAGCTAGAGCAACAAAAAATCTTATTATAATATTTATAGTTTTGTTCAAAAACTGTTCAACATCTTCATCATTTATATGTAAAGCAACCATTTCTGTCCAACTTAAATTAAAGATATTATATGCTGTGATATATACACTTGAAAATTTATTTGCAGCTGACAATATACCATTTTTAGCCACACCTAATATACCTGAAACAATTACTCTGTTAGACGCACTAAATACCCACCAAGAAATCGAATTTGGAATTAATGGCAATGAATAAGACCACATTTTTCTTAATAATTTTTTCTTAAATGAATTATAGCTAATATATTTGTATAGCTTAAGAGAAAACATAAAGTAAATAGCACAAACTACTTGTCCTAACATGTTTGCCATTAGCATTCCATTGGCACCAAATTTAAAAACAACTAAAAATATAATATTAAATATAATTGTACTTATTGCTGCTAAAAAGCTTCCTATTGCATATTTAATGTTATCTCCTAACCCTCTAGCAATTTGTTGCATTAATGATGCAAATATATATGCTATAACATTAGTTGCTAAAAAATATTTATATTCATTATTAACAAAAGGCGCTATTGATAAAAATACACATAAATATACTATACATTGAAATATCACAGAAAATATTGCTGTCGATATTATACTTTTTTTACTTTTTTCTTTTTCTCTACTTTCAATTAACTTTCTAAAAACCGCTTGTTCAACTTGAAATGTAACAATTGGCAAAAGTAATGAGACTAGTGTATTTAATAAATCAACTGTACCATATTCTTCTGTTGACAAAATAGATGTGTATAATGGCAACAAGAAAAAAGTTATTGCTTGTGTACATATTTTCCCTATTGTTATTATTGCTGTATTTTTGAGTAATGTCTTTTCTCTATTCATTTCTATATCCTTCTTTTATATTATTTTAATTTAATTATATGTTTTATTTTGCTTTTAATTTTTCTTTTAAATTTATTCAATATTTTTTCTTTTACAAATTTATTATATGATTTTATAAAACCTTGCTCATTATATAGTTTGTAAAAATCATCTCTATTTTTATTTTTCTTTGGAGGTCTAATTAAGTTAGGTCTAATTGCATCTTCTAACTTTCTTTTCTTTACTTCATATAATGGTAATATAGTAGAAAATATTTCTTTTCCCTTTTCTGTATTAACTATAACTTTAGAAACTCCAGATGTAATATCTAAATCTTTATCTATATTTTCTATACCCCAAAAATCTCCAATTGTAATATCTGCTTTCCTATCTGTTGATGTGTACAAACAGTTATTACAACTTTCTCTAGTTATAATATGTGAAATAAAAGTACGATACCATTTATTGTCGTTGGACGGTTTAAGGTATTTTATTGTATCATCTGCAAATTTTATCCTTGTACTTGAATTTTGCCAACCTCTAGTTTTATCTCTAAAATTTATATCTATAATTTTTGAATTATATTTTTTTTCTGTTATTTTTATATAATCTCTAAAGATTTTAGGAGATGGTACTCCAAAACAAATTATATCAACAGTTAATAAATTCTTATCATCTTGACCCAAAAATTTGTATAATCCACCAACTTGGCATGGTGTTCCTGAAAATAAAACTTTTCTGTTATCTTCTAAGTCTTTTTTTACAGCTTGATACATATCACCAATTTTGCTTTGTACATATTTTGATCCACGCAATTTACCTAACTCTTTTAAATCTTCGACCCTAGAGTGTATTACATTCATATTTTCATCATATTTTGCTCCATAAACAACCCCTTTATTATCAATAAGTGATTTAGCTAAATAATAGAATACTGCACATGTTGAACTGTTTTTTAATTTTTCTTTATCTTTAATCACGCAAGAATATACTTCCGCTTCTATGTCTTTTTTAACTTCTGTTACTTTGTTTTTGTATTGACATACACGTTCGCATAAACCACAATTTATACATCTCTCTTTGTCTATATGTGGATATCTAAATCCTTCTTCATCTTCTACCATTGTTATGCATTGTTTTGGACATATATTTTTACAAGCCTCACAACCACAACATTGGTCTTTTTCTTTTATTTCTATCATTTTGCTTCATTCCTTACTATTTTATGATTTCTTTTATACTTTTTATTTGTTCTATATAATTTGGCATCTTATCTTCTAGGGTATTTTTTATTTTTTCTTCGTTTTCTGCTAACCATTTAAATCCATTTACTAAATAATCATCTGATTTTAAATCAGATACAGGAAAAACATATTTCTCATCTGTTCCAAACAAATCTTTTGCTATTCCTCTAGATTTAACAGAATATCCCAATACAAGTGTTGGAACTTTTGTAGAATATGCAGCAATTGTTGCATGAGTTCTTGCTCCTATGAACATTCTACAATTTGATATAAGATATTTTAGTTGTTTTGCATTTAAATTTTCGTCTTCAACTAAGTATACTCTGTCATTTTCTTTAAAATTATTATATAGAACCTTTAAAGTAGATAAATCTGCTCCTTTCATAACATGAGGAACTAACATTATGTTATTATCTGTATTTTCTAAAATATATTTTATCATTTTTGTATATGCTAATAATATCTGATCTGCATTACTTCCATATTTAGGATTAGTGATTAAATTACTTACGTTTATTCCTATCACATTACCCTTATTAAACACTTCTGGCAAATTGATTTTTTCAACATCCATAACAAATGCAGGGTCAGGATATAGTTTAAGTTTACTGTCTTTTATAATATCTTTTAAATTATCTTTGCTTATATTTTCTCTTACTGTTACTATATCAAAATTTTCAAAATCTTTTTTTAATGTTTGTGTTATATCTCTTTTAGCAATTGAGCAATCATATAATACCATTTTAGCTTTTGTGTTTTTTCTTATGTAACAATTCAATCTTTCTAATTCTTCTTGCATATTATAAGTAATGTCATAGTTATCTGCTCCAACCATTAATATTAAATCTTGATTTTTAGCAATATTTTTTAATTTAGAATATTTTAAGCTTGTTACTAAATTGTTTAATTTCAACCTTTTTAATATAGCAACCAAATAATGTATAGGGGATTTCTTTGTATAGTTTATTTTTCTTACATAATTATCGATATTTTCTATGTTCAAATTAGAGTTAAACTCTTCTTCTGAAGAAACTAGTGTTATATAAGAATCTTTTATATTTTCTTTACATATTTTACTTATTCCTCTAACTAAAGCTTCTGAACCCCTATTATATACTATTGCATTCAAAACTATTAAAATTTTTTTCATCTTTTTCTCTCCTTATTGACATATAGCATTTTTTAACCAATTTAAAGATTTTTGTCTTTCCTCTTTTATTTTATCTTCTACTTTTTCCCAGTCTGTTTTTATATTATATCCTTTATTTTTGAATTCTTCTAAATCATTATATATTCTTTCTTCTAGACCTAATCTTTTTAATAAGTTTGTAACTCTTGAACCAGTTTGTCTATGTGGTATTACAAAAAAGTCTTTATTAAAAATAATTGAAAACACAGTCGCATGAAATGAAGTACAAACAACGTATTTTGCATTTTTAATTAAATTAACAAACTCAAAAGAATCTGATGTATAGGCATTTTTTAAAACATTTTTAATGTTTTTGTTTCTTGTTTCAAAATGTATAACTTTCAAATTTGTTTTTTCAGAAAGTTCGTTAATAATTTTATAATATTCTTCATCTGCTCCTACAGTATATGCTAATATATATTCTTCTTTTTCTTTACTTGAATTTTTTATTTCATCTTCCCAGTCTTGTTTGTCTATTAACAAGGTTGGATCCAATACAACCTCTATTGGTTTATTTACTAAAGGTGTTAGTAATTCCTTTGCTTTTTCTTCTCTAACAGAAATACTATCAAGTCTTAAAAGTTTTTCTTTAAATTCTTCTTTTTCTTTTTCTGTTAGTGTGCTTTTACCAATACTTGCAGCATATGATATTCTTTTTGTTGTCATATCACCAAAATTTAATGTATAAGAATCTTGAAGACCTTTAGTAATACTAGTATTCCAAACTTGATCACTTCCTGTTATATATACATCTGCTTTAGGAAAATCTTGTTTTAATTCTTTTTCTGAACTATATCGCTTAGTTAATTTTAATTTTTCTTTAATTGCTGCTTCAAACTTATTATATCTAGTCAAATTTCTTTTTGGATACACTAAATTTTTAACTATTGATTTTAACATTGTTTTAATATTTTCAGGATTAATTAGCTTATATGTATTATCTATGTTGCTATTCCTATAATTAATAATTTCTACATTGTTTTCTTTTCCTAATGCTTTTTGTAATGCATATACTTGTAAAAAAGCACCATAATTATGTGCACTATGGAATGTAATTATGTCTATTTTTTTCATATTATCACCTTTTTATTATAGATTTTATTTTTTCTTTACTTACATAAAGCAAATATATTGGCATTATTTGATTTCTGGTTATCAAAAAATGATATAGTTTGTTTTTTATTCCTTTTGGTTTATATTCTAGTAAAAATTTAAATAATTCACTCTTATTAAATACTGATATAATATCTTTTTTTCTTAGTTTATTTGCTTTCAAAGATGCAATATTTATAATTAAAACAGCCATTTCCGAATTAATAAAATTATTATAAATTTCAGTATTTATATTAAGGTCTTTAACATATTTCTCAACCTCTTTAAAAACAATATCTATTTCTTCAAATCTACTTAATTTTACATTATTGTAACAAACACTTGTAGGTGTATCCCAAATATGTACATATGAAGAAGTATTTTGCACATATATCTTTTTTGCATATCTTAGATATAACAAATTCATATATATGTCGTCCCCAAATATGATTTTCTTAGAAAAATTAATATTATTTTTTCTTATTATATCTGTTACATAAATTTTATTCCATAAATAGCCATCAACTCCGCCTATAATCCAATTTGTTGCTTCCTGTATATCTATAAAACCGTCTTTTAAATTACTTTTTTGAATCTCTAATTTTTTTGAATTATATTGTTGGTACTTACTGTTTAAGATGTAAAAATCAGCTTCTTCTTTGACAGCTTTATGAAGATTATAAAGGTAATTTCTTTCTACATAATCGTCTCCATCCACAAAAACAATATATTTACCTTTAGCAGCTTCAATACCAACTCTTCTGGCATCTACAGATCCACCGTTTTCTTTATGTATGGCAGTTATAAATGAATAATTTTTATCATATTCATCACAAATTTGGGGTGAACAATCTTTACTACCATCATCTACTAATATTATTTCATAATCATTATAGTTATCATCTTTTTGATTTAAAATACTCTCTATAGGTTTTCTCATACCCTCACCCTCATTGTATATAGGTATTACTATAGAAAAAAGATATTCTTTCATTTCTTTATATGGTTTTTTAGGATTGTTAACTATGCTCATCTTATACCCTCTTAATCTTTCTAAATGTTTTAAATATTATATCATAAATAGGAATACATCTAACAAATAAAAATGCCTGTACTTTTTTTGTTATATCCCACTCTTTATATTTAAATATATATTCCAAATTATTTTTTACCTCTTTTTGCATTTCTTTAGTATCTTTGTTTGAACATTTTCCTCCGCTTTTTAACACCATATTATATACAGTCATATTTGCTGAAGCATATGCAGCTCGAACACAAGGCTTTAAATCTGGATATTTTTTTTCCACATAATCCATTTGCTCTTTTGCAGCTAAGACAAAATCCCAATTAATCTTTTTGTTTTTAGAAATACTACCTTTTCTTTGCAAATAATAATATAAGGGTTCTGAATTATATACTATTTTTTTAGCTTTGTCAAAAAGCAAATACATTATAAAGAAATCTTCACTTAGTTTTCCTACTGGAAATCTGATTTTGTTAAATAACTTCCTATTATACATTTTTGCCCAAGCAGACATATCAAAATTTCTATAATTATTTAATTCATAAATTGCTTGTTTTGAGTCCATTTCTAAAACGTTTTCTCTTTTTTTATATCTTAAACATTTGCTACCATCTTCAAATAAATAATATCTGTTACATATAGAAATATCTGCATTGAAATTTTTTAAGTCTTCATATAAATTCTCTATCATTTTTGAATCGATATAATCGTCACTATCGATAAAAGTTATGTATTCACCATTCGCTATATCAATTCCCGTGTTTCTTGCTGAAGAAAGGCCTCCATTTTGCTTATGTATTACTTTTATTCTTTTATCTTTTTTTTGCCAGATATCACATTTCTCTCCAGAAGAATCTTTTGATCCATCATCTACTAATATTATTTCAACATTTTTATATGTTTGATTTACAATTGTTTCAACACATTTATCTAAATATTTCTCTACATTATATACTGGTACAATTACAGTAATTAATTCTTTCATATTATTCACCTGCGTTTTCTTTGTTTTCATTTTTTATTTTCTTTGGTGAAAAAAGCTTTCTATATTTAGTATCTTTACTTTCAAATTCATATCCTTCTTTTTCTGCTTTCCCTGATGATATTAATACAACTGTAAGTAGTAAAATTATCCATCCTAGTGACCATGGTAGACTAGATGCTGTTAATAAATTCACGAAAGTATATAGCATTATTAAAATTGAATAAATTTTTGATCCTGCAATTTTGAAAAATGCAAAACAGAACACAAATAAAGCTATAATATTTAATTCCATATATATTTGAATTAAATCCATTTCTAAGTATCTGTCTATAACTAACATACTAGTTCCATACCCATAAGATAAATAGTCTTTCTTCTCCCAAAGAGATAATATATAATCTCTACCGGTAGAAAATTTATAAACATCTATATTTATAAAAATTTCCCCTTGCATAAATTTTGTATATAAAATTGTACCAACAGTGAAAAGTATGGTAAATAGCCATGCAAATTTAGGAGAAATCTTTCCTTTAAAATCAACTATTTTTTCTAATACTATTATTGAGATTGCAAATAGCATACCTAGTCTTTTAAATGATAATATTGTAAATACAAAATTTATCCATACATATATTTTAAAAGTTTTATCACTCTTCATATTTTTTGTTTTTGAAAAGTAATAAAAAAACAAAAATAATTGTAAAAATGCTTCTGCACACATTGAGCTCTCTGTAAAACTATTTGATTTTGAAAGATTTATTTTTGCCCAATTTTCTATATTAAAAAATGATAAAATGTTATGATTTGGTTCACAAAAATATATTATTACTAAAATTATTGTTGTAGCCTTCATTAAATTTATTATACTTTTTGTGGAAAATATGTTTACAAAACATAAAACATACATAGCAGGCATAACAACAAGGCCTATTTGTACAATAGTCCTAAAATTAAACGAATATCCTACTTCCCACGCTTTATATAATGAGAAAATTAAAAACAAAATTCCCACCAAAATTACTAAAAGTAAGTTTTTCCCATATATATTTTTTTCTTTTAACTTTCCTCTAAATCTAACAATTAATGTGATAAACCCGCACAATAATTGCTGCCGCAAAGAAAAAATACCTATATCTAGAAATAGGATGTCCCATTCCATATAACAATAATGTTATTAGATATACTAATAAAAATAATATATAAAATGCGGCATTTAATATATTTCCTCTCTTTGTTATTTTATCCATCTTTCCTCCAACTTCTATCCTTTGTATAATTTAATAGTTTCAAGAGCTATGTCATCCCAATTATATTTGTCTAATACATATTTTGAAATTTCTTCTCTTTCTTTTCTGTTTTTTCCTTCTAAAATTTCTTCTAATTTATTCTTTAAATCATTTACGTTTCCTTTTTTAAATGTTGAACCGTAATTTTCTGTAATTTGTGTACATTCTGGTATATCGCTAGTTAATGTATTTGCTCCATAACTCATTGCCTCTAATAAGCTAAGTGGCATTCCTTCCAAATCACTAGGTAAACAATATAAATAACAATTACTATATAATTCGTCAAGGATTTCTCCTTGTACAAATCCAGTCATTATTATATTTTTATTGTTTTTAACCTTTTTGCTTATCTCATTAAAGTATTCGTTTGTGTGACTTGCTCCTCCTGCTATAACTAATTTTTTGTTTGTGTCAATTTGATTATAAGCATCAATTAAATAATGAATACCTTTTTCTGGTACGATTCTACCCAAAAAAAGAATGTAAGAATCATTTTCTAATCCCCACTTCTTTTTAATTATATTAGCGTTTATATTTTTTGGCATATTTACTCCATTTGGAATATAATTTGTTTTTCTATTATATTCTTTCTCGAAGTATTTTTGTGTCTCTTCTGATAAAACAATAATTTCATCAGCATATTTTACAGCCATTTTCTCTCCGAACTTTAAAAATCTAGTAGCAAAACCACCCCATTTTGAGCGTTTCCAATCTAGACCATGAATAGTTGCCACAGTTCTCTTCCCAAAGAAATGAGGTAACCATATCATACTACATGGTCCTTCGGCATGGTAATGTATTACATCATAATTGTGAAATAAACATTTAAAACTTGCAATTATAGAATAAACAATTGCATTCAATGTCTTATTTTGAAAAGTAAAAGTTTGTTTTATCTTTACTCCTTTATATTCTTTTACTTTTTCAGTTTTAATACTTTTATCTTGAACGTTATTTCCTTTTCTATTATATACTGTTACATTGTGTCCGAGTTTTACCACACGTGTAGCTAACTCTTCTACTACAGCTTCTACTCCACCTTCTCTTGAAGGTATCCTTTTATGTCCTAACATTGCTATATTCATATGCATTACCTTTCTATTTAGACATTTACAACTATTTACACTGTTAAATAGCCCCTTCT
>CALXZF010000094.1 GCA_944393165.1 uncultured Clostridia bacterium | reverse complement strand
CACCATACCAATTATCAAAATCTGTTATTATATTGTCATAGATAACTACATATCTTGCTGTTTCATTGTCCCATCTTATAATTCCTCTTTCGTCTTCTGCTGCAATATAAACTATATCTCCCTCATAAATTTCTTTTCCGTTTTTATCTTTTAATCCTGTATATTGTCCTATTGTATTGATGTCTATATCTAGTAACAATCCACTCTTATCTGCTATTTTATGATGAAAAACATCATCTTCTATATAAACATAATTTCCATAAAGCCATTCGCTTGTATCATCTAAAAATTTTCCTCTAAATTTATATTCTCTCATCTTTCTTCTTCTACCTTCCTTATAGTTTTTCAAAAAACATTTTCATATCTTTTTCAAATATTCCGTTCAAATGTTCTAATGTTTCTTCACTTAAATCAACCTCATTTAATTTGTTTATAAATTCACAAAATACATCTCCAAAATATTCTCTTATATCTTCTGGTTCATAATCTTTAAATTTTTCTAAAAATTCTCGTGTTTTTATATTCATCTTTCCACCAACTTTCTCAAAAATGTTCTATTTTTATACTTTTTTAATAAACTTGTACTAGTTTTTGTGCTTAAGTTTGTTAATTTGTATCTGTTTTGTAGCAGTTCTGCATATATTGTTCTTTTGTCAGAATATTATAATATACATCTATATTTTTTAACGTTGTCCATTCCATAGTATTTAAATCAAAATTACATAATTCATTATTAAAATTTGCTATTCTTCTTACTGGATAACCATTTACATAGTCTCCTACTTCTATTAAATCTATTATGTTTTTGCTGTGTTTTACTATTTTGTAATTAATCGGTCTAGTAAATTCATTAGAATATAGTGTATAGTCAGGGTTTTTATTGTCTATCTTATAAACTCTAAAAATTCTTCCATCATTGGTTCTTACAAAATCTCCTACTTCAATCATTCTTCACTTTTCCTTTCATAATATTTCTTTACTTCTTCTTTATCTCCTAATATAACAGGTTCTTCTTTTTCATTGTTCCATATAGTTAATCCTGCTAGTTGTTCTGACATTAGATCTATTTGCTTTTCTTTTTCTTTTATCATATTTAAGACTGTTTCTATATCTTCTTGTAATGTTTTAAACTCTTCTATTATCATACCTGCTCTATTCCCATATAATATTTTTCTGTTTTTTAATTTATTCAATCTTTCTATTGCTTCTTGTTCTTTTGTCACTTAAATCACTTCCTCTATTCTATTTAATAATTTTAGCCATTGCTTTTTGTCACACTCCATTCCGTAATCTTTGGCTTCTTTTATTTCATCTCTTATTGTACCTAAACATCTATCTGATAGCTTGTCTTCTTCTATTTCTTGTAATATATAATTTACTGTTAGCTCTACTATGTATGTCTTTCTTCCTAATGCATATCTTTCGGCACTTATTACTATTTGTTCATAGTCTGTCACTGCTTATTCCTCCCATTTTGGAAAAAGTTCACATATTGTAGGTATTTCTTTTTCTTTTAACCATTTTCTGAACTTCTTCTCACAACTATTACATAAATCAAAATCCTTCTTAATTGCATAATCATATTTTCTTTGCTTATAATACTTATTTACAGCAAACCCTTTTTTATAAACATAAGGTATTACTTGTCCACATTTATCACAAATATATTTAGGTTTATTTTTACATTTTCCTATGTTCATTTTTATTCCACCTTATATAGACGACTTTCTTTTAGTTCCCATTCAAATTCAGTAAAATCATCATTACTTGTTTTTATTCTATAAAGTAAATTTATCTCTGTTATTCTACGATAGTCTCCTTCTCCATCTTTCCAATAATAATCTTTTATTTCTTTTTGTTCTAAAATACATTGCACAATTTCTTCTAACATTTCTTTTAAAGTTATATGTTTCATTGATTGTCCTCCCAATATTCACATTCTTTAAAATCACTTATCCATATATGTCTAGTTTTATATTCTAATTCTGGTATATTGTTTTGATTTCTTTCACATTTTAAATTTTTACAATTCCTTTTTGAACAAAATATTATATCGTAATTCATTGATTGTCCTCCCTAATTTTTTATATAGTATGTCCATAAGCTAATACAGATTTAATTACTCTTTTTAATCCATATTTTTTGTAAAAATCACTCAAATCTGCAATTAATAGTTTTAACTTTGCATTATTTTCCGATTTCGTCTCTGATTTTATTCTTCCTCGAAAATATAAATTATCATTTTCTAATACATCAACAGCATATAACCCATATTTATCTGCTAAACCATTATTAAATTCAATCAACTTATTATTATCTTTTTCTGGTATTTTATTCTCTTTTACATTGTCTAATTCTAAACAATAATCTAATATTTGCTTCACTCTCCTAGCCTCCTTCCACACATTGGGCAATAATTTATATTAAAATAAACCCCATTACTTCCATTTGTAGCAATTATTATTCCTGCTTTTTTGTCCGCCTTTCCCTTTAATATCCAAGAACTATACTTTCTGTCATTCTTAAAGCCTGCTGTAGGTTTTAATTTAAAATCTATTCCCCTTATTTCCATCATAGGACTTGCTTTACAATATTTACACATATTATTTCTCCTCCACTCCTAATACTTTTTCTAAATCTTCTATAACATCTGGTAATGAGTAATAATCCATCACTTCCGCTTTGTCTAATATCTCTTCTACTTTTTGTCTTGGTATATAATCATCATAAGATAAATCTATTCCAACTTTTGAATTTAATAGTAATCTATTTTCTTCTTCTAATTCTTTTATTCTCTTTTGTAATTTCTTTA
>CALXZF010000093.1 GCA_944393165.1 uncultured Clostridia bacterium | reverse complement strand
TATTTTTATTTTTGTTTTATTTTTTATTTTAATTATATTTTCATTTAAAATGTATTTAAATAAATTATATATATTTATTTCATAATTTTTATCTCCAATTAAAATTATTTTATAATAAGTATTTTCTTCTAAATTTAGATTATTTATTTTTTCTATTAACTCTTCTTCTGAATTTGTATCACTTACATCTAATTCCATTTCTTTGAATTCTTTATTATCCATTTTTTTAAATTCTAGCTTTATATTTTCTTTGTCTAGCTCACCAACAATCATTCCGTGTTTTCCTAATTCATCAAACCCTAGAGAAATGGTTGAACCTGGATATACTATCCTTTGATTTTTTTCTGTGTTATAATCTAATTTATGTATATGCCCTAAAGCTACATAGTCAAAGCCCAATTCTTTTAATTTATTTTTATTTATTGGGTTATATTCCATATTTTCTAATGTTCCACCATTTAAACTACCGTGAGTTATCAATATATTTATTTTTTGTTTATTTTCTATTTTTATTTCGTCTATAATAGAGTTTTTACAATAAAAATCATTAAAGCCAAAACCATATATGTCACAATCGTTTTCTTTTATAACCTCTAATTTTCCTTTAAATATATGTACGTTATCACTCCATTTAAAATTTTTATATGTAGAGTTATTTATGTATGGGTCGTGATTTCCTGGTGAAATATATATTTTGGTATTTGGTATTTCTTTAAATAAATTATTTATATAATCTGCTGTAGTTTTTCTTATATATTCATTCTCATATAAGTCCCCTGCAATAAATAAATACTCTATATTATTTTCCTTAATGTATTGTATAATTTTTCTAAATACTTCTCTTTGCTCTAATCTTCTTTTTTCGCCTAATTTATTTCTACTATTTAGTACTGCAAAAGGGGCATCAAAATGCATATCTGCTATGTGTACAAATTTCAAATTTATCTATCCTTTCTCTTTTTGTTTTGTGTTTCTAAACAATTTTATACTATTGCAAAGTTTTAGTCAAGGCTTTTTAAAACATTTGTTTTGTATTAGGTTTCTGGATAATGTTTTTTATATACTCAGAATATAAAGGCTATGTATATTGGGGAAATTGTTGATGTATCACTTAATGTCCAAACGAGTTTTCTTTAAAGACAAGTGCGACACCAAGGAGCAAAAAAATGCCTTAAGCATATACTTAAGACATTAAATTATATATTATTTACATCTTATATCTTTTTCCACATTTTTTTGCATCAATTATTATTGTCGTCATCAAAGCTTCCAAATAATTCATCGAACTTTGCTTCCAACTCTTTTTGTACGTCTACTGACATTATGTCTTCTTCATCTCTTTTTGCCTCTTGTTCTCCACTTTCTGATGTTTCATCGCTTTGAGGTAATATAGGTGCATCAATTTCGTTATTTGTATTTGTTACCTTATTATTAGCACCATTTCCATTAGTTTGTGAATTTAAGTTATTTGTTTCATTATTTGCTGTGTTTTTATTTTCAGTTTCTTCTTTTTTGTCATCATCTTCTTCAAATAAGTCATCTAAAGAATCTACTTTTAAATCTTTTGGTTTGTTTTCTTCGTCCTCACTATATGGATTATATGGATTGAATTTTCTCCATTTTCCTCTATTTACAACATCAAATTCTAAGTGGTTTAATGTGAATTCTGAAAGTTTTTTAACCATTGGTGTTTCAAAATAGTAGTATTTTTCGTCTTTTATTGGTTTTAAACCTTTTTCATAAATAATGCACAAGTCATTATCCATTCTTCTTAGTTCGTCCGGTGTCATTAGCGCTCTTGCCATTGCCTGGTCAGAGTCATTGTAACCTTGTCTATGGAATTGCTTATCTCTATTTACTGATAAGCTTTCCCTTGTTATTGTTTTTTCTCCAAGTGCTTTCGAAAAATATTCTACTGTTTTATATGAGTTACTGCCAAGGAATACGTGTGTATCACAGTTACCCATTATTGTTTCATATGATTTTTCGTAAACTGCCTCTAATTGGTCTAAGTTTTGTAAAATAACGCTAAATGATATTCCTCTACTTCTTGATGTTGATATTTTTTTATCAAAGTCTGGTATTTGTCCTATATTTGCAAACTCGTCTAGTATGAAGAATGTAGGCATTTTTAATCGTCCGCCATTTTTATCAGCAAAGTCATATAATTGTTGTATCATTTGTGAGAAGAATATTGTAAGCAAGAAATCATATGCTTTATGCGTATCTGATGATATAACATATACTGCTGTTTTTCTTGAGCCTATTTCGTCAAAATCTATTGTATCTGTAGATGTTACTTCTGCAATTTCTTTTGAATCGAATTTACCAAGTTTAGATTGTAATGAACTTAGTATTGACCCATAAGTTTTCTCTGGTGCAATTTCTATAGATTTATAGTTCATTCTAGCTGGATGGTCATAAGGAAGTTGATTCATAAGTTCTGTAAGTAAGTTGCTTCCTCCATTTGTGTTTGCTGCTCTTACAAGTTCTGAACAGCTAGCTAAGTTTTGCTCTTCTTCTGGTCTTGTTGCCATTAGATAATATATAAGTGCTTTTAATAGCATTTCTGCCATATCGTCCCAGTATGGGTCGTTGCTTCCTGACTCTGACTTTTGCCCTTTTACTATAGTATTTGCTATTACGTCTACATCTATTTCACTTCTTATATGTAATAATGGATTATATCCATCACTATTTGCTGGGTTAACTAAGTTTAATACTTTTATTTCGTATCCATTTTTTCTTAAATAACCTGCTGTTTTATCGTATAACTCTCCTTTTGGGTCTGTAAATACATATGAGCCAAGCATTTGAAATGCGTTTGGTATTGAATATGATGCAGATTTACCAGAACCTGAACCGTCCAACTACCAATACATTTACGTTTCCTCTTTTATCTACTGGAAGGAAGTTATGTTTTGAAAGTATTATTCCTTTATTTCTACTTAATATGCTATATTGCTCTCCACCCTCACTCCAATCGCTAGAGCCGTGCTCAATATCTGTATATTGATGTTTAGGTCTTGATTTAAATAATCCTATAAATACAAGTATTAAATAAATTATTGTGAAGTATAATAGTGTTTTGCCAAAATAGCCTATATACCCAGAACCTAGCACTTTTGTAATAGATGTAAAGCTTACTAATTCTGTAAATACATTTTCTAAAAATATGTTAAAATCAAATGTACCTTGTTGCGAAGCAAGTCCAATAGAATATGCTACAGGCGCAACAAGTACTATGGTAAAAAACACCCATAGTACTGCCATTATTATTATACTTTTTTTATTATCTTTTAATGTTTTACTAACTTTGTAGTTCATATATGCTCACCTTCGCTTTTGTTTTAATTTTGCATATTTATTCTATCTTGATTCTTTATCTTTATCTTGTAATGCTCTTCTTACAGCTGTAGCATCTCCAGATAGAACTTGTCCGTCCATTGCTGCTCTTCCAACTACTTTTTTTCCATCTCTTACCACAATATTAGGTTGTGTTGGAATTACTGCTTTTTCGCCCTCTATAACGTCTAAAACAGATGGTCCTTTTCCAGAAGCTTGTGGTGGAATTTGTAAATCTTCATTTGGCTGTCCTGGTATAGTTTGTCCTCCCACAATGTGTTTATTTGGATTTGAATGTACACTTGTACTACTCATCTTTTTTCCCCTTTCTAAATGTCTTTCTTATCATCTCTTATTTCGAATGAAAAGTATGACTTATATGGTTTTAATTTGCATTTTCCTCTAACTTCATTTGTATCTTTATCAAAATATAAAACTGGTTTGATTTCTTCTGTTGTTTCTGGGTCTATAATTGTTATTGGTCTTTTTAAATTTGGTGTATATTTAAACTCTTTAAAAACTGTTTCTTTTTCAGAATAAAGAGTATTAAATTTTATTAATGTAGGTTTTTTAGAAATTGTAACTTTATTT
>CALXZF010000092.1 GCA_944393165.1 uncultured Clostridia bacterium | reverse complement strand
TATCACTTGCAGTTACTAAAGCTGTTCTTACAATATATTTAACATCAATTTCTATATGAGAACTTGTTCCAATTCCCAATAAGCTTATATTTCTAATGTTATTAACTCTATCTAATCCCAAAAATAAAAAATGCTCTTGTATAGCATCTTTTATTTCTTGTACTTCTTCTAGATTGAAAACATCTTCAGGTTTATTTACTTTTCTTTTTATTTTTTCATCTTGCAATTTCTTCATTATTTCAATTTCTATTATTATTACCTCCATAAAAAAAGAACTATATAGTTTTTCTATATAATTCTTACAATACTAGTTTTTATTCAAAAGCCCTAGAATCGATTTTAAGGCATTTTAATTTTTTATGAAATAAATTATACATCTTTTAAATAATTTTTTTAGTTTAATAGAATAATAACTTACAATTGATAACAAAATGGTGCTAATTCCTCTGTTCCTATATCATTTAATATTGCTTTTGCTTTTTGGTCCGGCATACCAAATCTTTGTGATAAATATCTAAGAGAAGCTGCGAGTTCTCCGTCTGGCCCTCCATATTGAGATATTATAAATTTTGCAAGTTTTGGATTAGGACATTTTATATTTATAGGATACTGTAATACTTTATTATAAGTCCACATTAAAAATCACCTCTTTCCCATGGCCAAGGGCTTTCAAGCCATCTCCATTTATTGCATGGATAATATATTGTAAGTGGTCCAAATATTCTTTGATATTTATCTTTAATTTCTTCTAATTGATTGCAATATTCTTTGTGTAAACATATCGCCTTTCTGTCATTAGGATGTGTATCAAGGTATTCTGCAATATCAACTACAGCAAAACTTAAACATTTTATTTGCTTCATCATTTCTTGTCTTACTCTATTTCTGTTATTCATACATTCTTCTTGATTTTGGAATTCACAACAGTTCATATCGTCATTTAAAATTGTTGCAGTATTATATCCAAATGCTGCATTTATACCTTGTGGCATATATGTGCAATCATTATTATTATTGTACATACAATTTCTATTTTCTTCGTTATTCTCCATTATCCATTACACCCCTCTCCAATTTCATTTCTAGCTCTCAAATAGTCTATAAATTCCATGCTTTGGCATGGCTCGTATGGACTTACTAATTCTGGAAATATAGTTCCATTCTTTAATCCACAACATGGTGTGAAAGTTTTATCTAATGTTTGAATTGGTACATAGCTTTGTGCAAGCATTGGATTATCTGGAAAGACATTGGTTCCCTCATCAAATCCACAGCCACAATCATAATTATTCATACAACAATTTGTCATATTTGAGCAATCGTTATCATTGTTTGTAACATTATCGCAAACATCTTCTAGTACTTGATTGTTATTATATGGCTGAAAGTTACATCTTCTGCATCTATTATACATACTCTTTCCTTCCTTTCATTTCATAGAAGACATATTTCTTCTATTTTTGTATTGTATACTACATAATATGATTGTTTTATGTAAATTGATACTTTTATTAATAATATGCACAAATAAAAAAAGATATAACTACTTTTATAGTTATATCCCTTTTTTTAATTATTATTCTACTCTTAATACTCCACCAATAGTTTTGTTCATGTCTGAATGTTGTCCTTCTAATATTGATGCTCCACCAGCTATAGCAATTAAATCTCCTTTTTCTAGGATTCCTAATTCTTTTGCTTTTTCTACTCCAGCTTCTAGAATATCATCTATCTTGTCTTTCTTTTCAACTAATATTGGATTAACATTCCATACTACAGCTAATTGTTTGCTTGTTTCTTCATTGTCAGTTACAGCATAGATTGGGCATTTTGGCATAAATCCAGCTAAGCTTCTTGCTGTTCTTCCTGTATTTGTATAAGCAAATATTGCTTTTGTATCTAAGTTCATAGCTGTCATACATGTAGAGTAATTTAAGTTTCTTTCATAATCTTTATCAATAGATGTGAAATCTTTTCTCTTAAATCTCTTCCAGTATTTTATAGAACCTTCAACAGATCTTGCTATTTTATCCATTGTTTTAACACATTCTTCTGGATAATGTCCTTGTGCAGTTTCAGCTGAAAGCATGATTGCACTTGTTTGGTCATATATAGCGTTAGCAACATCACTTACTTCTGCTCTTGTTGGTCTTGGATTATTTACCATTGATTCAAGCATTTGTGTTGCAGTAACAACTAATTTTCCAGCTTTATTACATTTTTTAATAAATTCTTTTTGTCTAATTGGAACTTCTTCCATTGGTATTTCAACACCTAAGTCTCCTCTAGCAACCATTATGCCGTCAGAAACTTCAAGTATTTCATCAAAATTATCAATACCTTCTCTATTTTCTATTTTAGAGATAACTTTAATGTATTCTCCACCATTTTCTTTTAGTACTTGTTTTATTCTAAGTACATCATCTGCTCTTCTTATGAAAGATGCAGCTATAAAATCAAATCCATTTTTTATACCAAATATAATATCTGATTTGTCTTTTTCTGTCATTGCTGGTAACTTGATTTTTGAATTTGGAATATTAATACTCTTTTTATTTCCTAATCTTCCACCATTTAATACTTTACAAACGACATCTTTTCCTTCTATTTTTTCAACAACGATTTCTATTAATCCGTCATTTATAAGTATTCTTGTTCCTGGTGTAACTTCATTATATAAGTTCTTGTATGTTACAGATACTTTTGTGTCATCTCCAGGAATATCTTCATTTAAAAGAGTAAAAGTATCTCCTTCGTTAAGATTAGCCTCTCCTTTTGCAAATGATCCTATTCTTATTTCAGGTCCCTTTGTATCAAGAAGCATTGCTGCTGGTTTTCCTACGGCCGCTCTTGCTCTTTTAAAAGTTGCAAGTCTGTTACCTTGTTCTTCATAATCTCCGTGTGAGAAATTAAATCTAGCAACATTTAAACCTGCTCTTAATAGAGCTTCCATTTTTTCTTGTTCTTCTACTGCTGGTCCTAGTGTACAAATAATTTTTGTTTTTCTTGGCATTTTCAATCTTCCTTTCTTAACTTATTTTTCTCAATCTTTCCTATTATACCACAAGTCACCAATAAAATTCAACTTTTTTTCGAATTTTTTTCTTCAAAAAAGAGCCCGTTACTATTCACGGCCTTAGTTATTATTTTATCAAGAAGCAGAAATGTTTTATAAAAGTATGAAAATCAGCTTGACCGACATATTCGACTTACTTTTATAAAAACATTTCTGCTTCTTGCCCATTATAGATTTTATTAGGCCGTGGATTGTATCAAGAGCCCATTTATAACAAATCTCTTGGTTGGTTTAAATTCTTATTTGTTTCTTTTGTCTCATTGTATCTTTCAATAAAATAAAGTGGTCTTCCTTTTGTTTCGTAAAATGCTCTACCTAAATATTCTCCTATTACTCCTAAGAATACAAGTTGAATTCCTCCTAGGAATAGTATTACTACCATTGTTGAAGCATATCCTGGAACTTCTACTCCAGATACAATTGTTTTAATAATTATATATAGCATATAAATAAATCCTACTATTGACACAACAATTCCAATTATTGCAGACCACCTAAGTGGTGATGTTGTAAATGATGTAATACCGTCTATTGATAAATCTACTAACTTTTTATAGTTCCATTTAGTTTTTCCTGCTGCTCTTGGATCTCTATCATATAATATTTCTTTTTTATTATATCCTATCCAACTAAACAACCCTTTTGTATATCTTTGAGATTCTCTAATAGATTTTAATGCTTCTACACATCTTCTGTCTAATAATCTAAAATCACCGGTATCTTTTTGAATTTGTATATTTGTAAATGCTTGCAATACTTTATAATACATAGTAGATGTGAATTTCTTTAGCCAAGTTTCTCCTTTTCTTGTTTTTCTTTTTGCATATACATCATCATACCCCTCTTCCCAGTCTTTTAGCATTTCTGGTATTAATTCTGGTGGGTCTTGAAGGTCAGCATCTATAATAACTACTGAATCTCCTTTGCAATAGTCAAGTCCTGCTATCATAGCTGTTTCTTTTCCAAAGTTTCGTGATAAATTCAAATAGCAAACTCTTTTATCTTTTTCTCTTAATTCTTGCATTATTTTAAAAGTGTCGTCCTTGCTTCCGTCATTTACTAGTAATATTTCGAAATTGTATTTTGTGTTTTCATCCATTAATTTTTTTAGTCTATCATATAATAGATTAAGAACTTCTTGTTCATTATATGCTGGTACTAAAATTGTTACTAATTTTTTTTCTTCCATAAAAATTACTATCCCTTCTTTATATATTTTGTAATACTTAAAGCATTTATATATTATCACAAACAGAAGAAATAGTAAATATTACTTACTTATTTTTATATTATTAAGCATTTTATAAGTTTTGCATATATTGCATTCTGTGCAGATTCTAATTCTATTTTCAAATATTAATTTTAGAGTGTTTATAAATTCGTCTTCTTTATTTATTAGATGTATTTCTATTTTTCTTGGCAATAAACTTAGAAGAGTATTAAGTGCCATATCATTTGATGAAAATGTGATGTCTGATAAATATTTCGCATTATTCATGCTATAATCCATTTGAATTATATTTTTTTCTTTATCCAACAATATTGATTCTCCATTAATATATATCAAATGTAATAAATCTGTTTTTGCTTCAGTGGAGTTTACATATATTCTTAGCAAACTTATAAATTCCTTGTATTCTTTTTCGATTATATATTTATTAACTGCCATATCCACAATGTTATCTAAAATTTTTATATATTCGTTAACTCTAAAATTTATTACACCTTCTACTACTATGTTTTTGTTTTCTTTTATATAGTCTTTAATTTGTGTAAAAATTGTCTCTCTTATTTCTTCTTCATCTTGTTCTATAAATTCATAGCAGTCTTCATAAATTACATTACGCTCTAATCTGTCAAAATAAAAATAGTTTACATTAATTATTCTTCTAATTATTTTTTCTTGATAGAAATTAATAATCACATCAGTTATCAATTCTGCAATAATATTTTGAAATTTGTCTATATTACTTTCTTTATAGTGAAGTATTACATTGTCGTATATTTTAAACGATTTATTGCAATAATAAATATCAGGAAAATCTAATTTTGAGATTTTGTTTAGTAGATATTCTATTATTTTTTCATTATCTGTTTTAATGCAATATGATTTCATGTAGGATTTCTCCTTTCTTGTTTAATATATTATCTACTAAATCCTTATTAGATATACATATTTTATTCTATTTTTTTATAAATGTGATAAATTTATTTAATCCATACTCTGTCTATTCCGCCTTTTAAATTATATACTTCATCATATCCTAGCCTTTCTAAAATTTCTTTTGCTTCTTTGCTTCTTCCTCCACTAGAGCAATAAACAATAATAGTATCTGATTTATTTTTTACCACATTTTGAATTTCCTTTTCTATATTATATACAGAAATATTAATGGCACCAGTTAAATGACCTTCTTCATATTCCTGATTACTTCTTACATCTATCAAAAAAACTTTTTTGCTTTTCATAAAATCATTCAATTTTTTATATGAAATCTCTTTGTTATCTATGCTTCTATACAATATTCTTTTAATTGTTTTAATCATTTTCTACCCTTCTTTCCCTTCTTTTTTCCTTTTTCTTCTTTGCCGTAAACAAAATGGAATGTCCCTTTTGTTCACACCTTTGAATTTTGGAGACAACAGGTCTGTCCCCTTGTCTCAGTTTTGGGACAAAAGCTCCGTCCCCATGTCCCAATTTCAAAAAAGACATTACTAATATATAATATTAATAATGCCTTTTTTTGGTTATATTTTCTGTATTCTATTTTTTCTTTTCTACTTGTTTTTTCTCTTCTAATCTTTTTTCGTTTTTAAATCCAAGTACTGTAATTACAACTACAAGTAGTAACAATCCTACTGGGATTACTAATCTATTAACAGGGAATCTTGTTATTGCTATAATACTTAAGAATAGCATTTCTACAGCTGCTATAGACAAAATGTATGTGGCAATGGTTTTCCAAACTCCTAATTTTTTATATCTTATTCCAACAAATACTAGGATTAACACCATACTTATTCCTAAAGTAACAGCATATGGTAGAACTATACTAGATAATCTAATTCTAGGATTGTGCATTATAGTAACATCATCTGTTTCTAGTTCTAATTCATATTTTTCATTTATTTTTGTTACTAATTCTTCTATTTTGCTATTTAATTCGTCATCATTTCTATTGTCTGCTAAAGTTATAGAGCACATATCTCCAAACATTTCTATATTTTGCAATATAAATCTTTCTCCTGGAAAGACTTCGCTTACAATGCTTTCTATATCTGCTTTTTCATACACTTCTCCTAAATAAACATCTAATTCTACATTTTTACTATATATTATATCTGCTTTTAACCCCATTGTTGCTATAACTACAATTCCTGCAATTATGATACATATTAAGATTGCATATATTACTTTTTTCATTTTTTAGTATCCACCCTTTCTTATTACTCCTTTATGCTGTTTAAGAATAATACTCTTGTTACAAAGCTATTATATATTGCCATTATAAATACTCCCCAGAATATTACTGTTCCAAAACTATATGCTGGAAGCCATGTAGCAAAACATAAGATTATTCCAATTATTAATGTTGGTACTAAAACTATTAGCATAGAAATTAAAGCTTTATTAAATGCTTCTCTATATTCAGCTACATTTTTGTTTGTTTTTTTCAATATGTGTAGTAAATATACTAAAACCATGTAATTTAACACTGATACAATTAATATGCCTGCGATTCCTTCTATAGTTACCATTATATTAAAGTATCTTACTGCTAATAATAGAACTGCTACATATCCTATAAATGATATTACTGCAAATAGCCCTAATTTTCTATATTTTATAATTAGGAATAAAAATGCTATAACTAATATAGCCAAAACTACAATTGCTGGGATGAAAGCATCTTCTAAAGTCAAATCAGATGTTATATATCTATTTTGATCAACTGTATATTCTACTGGCATTTCACCACTATTTAAAAGTATTGCTATATTTGAAGCTTGATTTAAATATTGTGTAACAGTTTCACTATTTGAGCTTGTTCCTAAAGTTAAAGGCAATACACCATTTGATATTTCTTCATCAAAACTTGTTTGAAGTAGTGTACTTCCGTCTATGTTTATATATACTTGTTTAGAAGTATCATTTCCTTCTTCATCAGTTGATTCGACATAAGTATTTGTTATTTCTTTTAATTTTTCTACAGAATCGTCATTAAATTCTATATTCAAATTTACTGCTGTACCTGTTGATGTAGAGCCATAAGTTACTTGCACTCTTTTTATGTTTGAATTATCTAAAAGTACTTGTCCGTCTTCATCTTCAATAGTAAATACTCCTCTACTGTACAAGAATTGTGAAGCTGTATCTGTCATAGAATCTTCTGGAATTTGAACTGTTAAAGTTCCATTATTTTCATCCAATCTAGTTAAATATTCTACTATTCCTAAATCGCTTAATCTCTGTTCAACTATTTTTTTAGTTTTTGTGAAATTGTCTGCAGTTAAATCTTCTTCACTATTTACAGGAACTTCTTCAGAAGTTCCGTCTTCTGCTTCTTCTTGCACAACATTTCCGTCTTTATCATAATATACGGTTTCTGTTTCGTCACTTACCACTAGAGTAATTGCTCTATAACCGTCCAAATCCATTCCTAATCTATATTCTGGAATCAAATTTTTCATAAATTTTGTATCTTGCACAAATAATCCTACAAAAGATATTATTGATAATAATACAATTAATAATGTTATTAATACTATTTTTAGTCTTCTATTCATTTTTTATTTCATTCCTTTCTTGGGTTTAACTCTTGTTAGAAAAGAATAGAATTCTTTCCTATTAGCTCTTCCTTGCAATTGAATATTGATAACTTGTCCACAATAATTTTAAAGCAGTTTTGTATCATTTATAATTAATTCAAACCATATTCCTAAATATTTAGCTGCATGTTTACTCATCATTGTTCTTTCCATAAAGATTTCAAAATAGTCCAAAACAGGAGAAATTTTAGTATCAATCGTCAAATTCAAAGTTACTTTTCTCTCTTCTTTGCTTATTTTGAATTCCGAGTTTGTAACAGCATAATTCACTTTATCATGTTTATCAAAAGTAGATATGTTTTTATTTACTACTCTTGATCTATGAACATCAGATTTATCAGCTAATATGAGTGCAGCAGATATGTCACTAACTGCTGTCCCTGTTTGCTCATCATGGTTTCCTATTGCCATCATGATTTCGGTTCTTTTAGCCGAGTCCATTCCCATTCCTTTCAGAATTTGATATGCTAAAATTGCTACTGTGTGTGCATGGTCGACTCTATTTACGCAATTTCCAATATCATGCATATATCCTGCAATCTTGGCAAGCTCAATTCTTTCTTCTGGATAACCCAATGTTTCCAATACTTCTGCTGCTCTATTTGCAACCATGGTTACATGTCTTACAGAATGCTCTGTGTAGCCTAAAGCATTTAGTTGTTTTTGTGAACCTTCAACCAAAGCTTTTACCTCAATATTGTTTTTTACATCTTCAAATGTTATCATATTACCTCCAAGTCCATTTTAAATACCATATGATTGTATATTAAAAATATAAAAATATCAATAATTTTGCAGAAATTTTATAAGAAATTTAAGCTTTATTTCATATTTACGCCTATTATTCCTCCAATCATTCCGGCAACTATTCCAATAATTATCATTAATATCGAATTGAAATTTAGTTCAAATCCAACTAAAAAAATACTTGATAATATATAAATAGTGAGCATATACACTAATCCAACTAATCCTCCATTTAGCATTCCCTGCTTTTTTATATTTATACTACTTATGGAACTTCCAACTAAAATACTGATTCCTGAAATCGTTAAAACTACTGGAACCATTGTGTTTTCAGCTATATTTGAAAAAGATAGTAATGCTGCATAAATGGTAAGTAAAATAAGTGTTAACACAATTGCAGTAACAGAACCTTTTATGATTTTCAATATATTTTTATTTCCTTCTTTTGATAAATCTTCAATTTTTTTATTTGAAATTGTCATAATCAATCTCATTCCTTTCCTAATTTATAAATATAGTTTTTAATTCTAATAATATATATTCAAAAAAAAAGCAGTTATGATTTTATTTATATCATAACTGCCTTTTGTTAGATTAACATAACCTTAATTACTATTACTTTTATGCTACCCTTTCTTCATATAGAATAGGTAGTAATCAAAATATTTTTTTACTATTAAACCAAGTTATCCATTATATTTAGGTTCCCTTCGGTTTGTGTTTCAGCATTATTAACCGTACTTTCTGCACTATTTGTGTTTTCTGTTCCAGTTGTAGTGTTTGTATCTGTTGTAGTGTTTGTAACTATAGAATTTTGGTTAATCTCTGGAGTTTGTGGATTTTGTAATGTCACATCTACATATCGTTCAAAATATTGGTCCACATCATAAGTTTCCTGTCTATCAACTAGCTCTCCGTTTTCTTCAACCTGTCTTGTAAATGTCATATAATATTTTTCCTCGCCTGCTATAGTTTGTGAATATACTGTATCTAATGCCATTTGAACATATTCTTCGCCTAACGCACTATAAATTCCATATTTGTCACCTTGTCCCAAAACTATAGCTTCATATTGCGGAATTACCAAAACATTATTTCCAATTTCTGCTGTTTGTGTTCCTACCACACATCCCATTTGGTCATATTGTACTGGTAATATTACATTTCCATGAATATCAAATAGCCCCCATTTATTATTTTGCATAACTGGTATACAGTTATAAAATAAAATATATGGATTATCTATGCCATTTGAATTAAATCTGCTTTCATCTACTCCAATTTGATTATATTCCAAATGTATTATAATGTTTCCATTATGATTAATTACACCATACCTATCATTATTACTTACTAAATAATAATCCAAATCTGTACTAATCTGTTTTATCTCATTATAATTTGGTTCTATTTTTGTGGTGCCGTCTGATGATAAAATTCCCATTCTTCCTTCATCAGTTGTGACTGTGAATTCTTGGCTATCTTCTTTAAATTGTAAGTCTGTATATTTTGGACCTATAATCTCATTTCCTTCTGTAGAATATACTCCATAATATCCGTCTGTTTCATTGAATATAACTACCATTCCATATCTTAGAGCTTTTTTATTGTTGAAATCAGCATCATCAGCTATAATTGCTGCATTAGGAAATTGTGGCGAATACAGACTGATTAAGTAATCTAATGAATATACGGTTATTTGATTATTATCCGGATTAAAATCTATAATACAGTTAGTGCCTATTTCCATTCCTTCTGCTATTACATATAATTTGTTATTTTGAAATCTAACAGGCTCGTCTAAATCAAAATATTCATAATCTTCATTTTCTGTTACTTTTTTATACATAGTATTAGAGTTTAAAGAATATGAAGCAATTTCATCACTACTGCTAATATAACAATCACTTGTATTTTCAGAATATCTTCTATTTTTGTAATCTCCATTAAATGAAGAATATCCCATTAATTCTCCAAAATCCCTAATTGCAATATATAATTTATCATCTTCTATTAAAAACATATCATCTGCGAAGGTTTTATTTTGCCCGTCAAGATTTAATTTTATTGTACTATTCTCTACAGTAGTTATTAAATAAAGTAGTACTCCACTAATAATAACTAAAAATACAATAAGCACTATTATAACAATCATTATTGTTTTTGTGTTTTTGCTTTTTGTATTAATTTGTTCGTCTTCTAGTAAATTCATAAAAACTCCTCCCTTTATTCTTTTGTGTATCCATATTTCTTATAGAATTCTTCTTTAAATCCTAATAAATTATCATTCTCTATTTCTATTCTAACCTTTTCCATTAATTTAGTCAAGAAGTTTATATTATGAATTGACAATAATCTAACACCCAAAATTTCATTAGTTTTAATTAGGTGTCTAATATATGCTCTAGTATAATTTCTACAAGTATAACAATCACATTCTGGGTCAAGCGGTGTCCAATCTCTTTCATAAGTAGCGTTTCTTACAACAACTTTACCATTCCAAGTCATTGCAGTACCATTTCTAGCAATTCTAGTAGGCAATACACAATCACACATATCAATTCCAGCCAAAGCCGCTTCTATTAGGTAATCTGGAGTGCCAACCCCCATTAAATATCTAGGTTTATTTTCTGGCATTAACGGAGCTGTAAAATAAAGCATTTTTAAGAATTCTTCTTTTGGTTCGCCAACACTTATTCCACCTATTGCATAGCCTGGCAAATCCAAACTTACTAAATCTTTAGCGCTTTGAGTTCTTAAATCTTCGTAAAACCCCCCTTGTATAATTCCAAAAAGAGCTTGATTTTCTGTAGTATGTGCTTCTTTGCATCTTTTTGCCCACCTAGTTGTTCTCTCCATAGATTGTTTTGTATACTCATATGTTGCTGGATATTCCACACATTCGTCAAATGCCATTATTATATCTGCGCCTAAATCTTCTTCGGTTTTCATTACACTCTCTGGTGAGAAAAAGTGTCTGCTACCGTCCAAATGCGATTTGAACTCTACTCCCTCTTCAGTAATAGTTCTTAGTGGGCCCAGGCTAAAAATTTGGAATCCTCCACTATCTGTAAGAATTGGCCTATCCCAATTCATAAACTTGTGAAGACCTCCCGCTTCTTTTACAATATCTTGTCCTGGCCTTAAATATAAATGATATGTATTTGATAAAATTATTTGTGCACCTATTTCTTTTAACTCTTCCGGGGTCATAGATTTAACAGTTGCTTGAGTTCCAACTGGCATAAAAACTGGAGTTTGAATATCTCCATGAGGTGTATGTACTATTCCTCTTCTTGCCCCAGAATTTTTATCTACATGTAATAATTCGTATGTTACTGCTGGTTTCATTTATTCCTCCTTGTATTTAAGTGAACAAAAGGGACTACTTCCTTTTGTTCACGCTTTTGATGTTTTGAACTTACCTTAAGTCTGTACCTTTTATTTAAGTTATTGGATGAACATTGCATCTCCAAAACTAAAAAATCTATATTTATCTTTAACTGCTTCATTATACGCTTTTAAAATATAATCTTTTCCAGCCAATGCTGATACAAGCATTAGTAATGTGGATTGTGGTAAATGGAAATTTGTGATTAATCCGTCTAAACATTTAAATTTATAACCTGGATAAATAAATATACTTGTATCACCTTCTGTTTCATTTACCATTCCATTTTCATCTGCAATAGTTTCTAAAACTCTACATGAAGTTGTTCCTACTGCAATTACTCTTTTGCCTGATTTTTTTGTTTCATTTATTTTTTCTGCATCTTCTTTTTTAATATAGAAATGCTCTGAATGCATGTCATGGTCTTCTACTCTTTCTTCTTTGACTGGTCTAAAAGTTCCTATTCCTACATGCAAAGTCACATTAGCTATTTTTATACCTTTTTGCTCGATTTTTTCCAATAGCTCTGGTGTAAAATGTAATCCTGCTGTTGGAGCAGCTGCTGAGCCTTCGTATTTTGCGTAAACGGTTTGATATCTATCTTTTTCTTTTAGTTCTTCATGTATATATGGTGGAAGTGGCATTAAGCCAATTTTATCCAATATTTCATTAAATATCCCGTCATATTTAAATAACACTTTTCTTGTTCCACCTGGCATAACATCTAAGATTTCTGCTTTAAGGATTCCATTTCCAAATATTACTTTAGTTCCAACATGAAGTTTATTTCCAGGCCTTACAATAGTCTCCCAAATGTCTCCTTCTATATTATTTAATAATAAGAATTCAACATTTGCTCCGGTCTCTTTTTTTCCATAAATTCTTGCAGGAATAACTTTAGTATTATTTCTTACCAAACAATCTCCAGGATTTAGATAATCAATTATATCTTTAAATTTTTTGTGCTCTATTGTTTTGTTTTTTCTGTCTAGAATCATAAGTCTTGATTCGTCTCTTTTTTCTATTGGAGTTTGAGCAATTAACTCTTCTGGTAAATCATAATTAAATTCTGATACTTGCATTTTTGTTGCATCCCTTTCAATATTTTTTACTCTTTACTTTGTAAACAATCTTTTTATTCTCTCTATTATACTATTTATTTCTTCTAGTAAATTATCTGGTTCATCTAATAAGTTTAGTTCAAATGCATTTTCAAAGTTGCTTTCATGGATTGGTTTTGATGAATAAACAAATTCAGTAAGTCCTTTATTTTTGCCATTATTTATAGTATTTTGCATATAATCTTCATACCATGTTCTTAATCCATTTATCCTGTCATTCGTATATCCATATTCGCCATAATCATGTAAAGCTGCTATTTCATTTCCATTTTCTTTTTCATTTCTTTCCAATGTGTGCAAGAATTCATGCACAAAAACCTCTTCTGGAAATGTATTATAGCTAGAATAATCATAGAATGTACTGTTTCTATCATCTGGAAGTCTTATATTAGAATACCCTATTTGATTATACTCCATTGCTCCGCAATCCTATCCAATCATGAACTAGTACATCTTGACTTTTGTTTAAATCTCCTAGTCTTACTGCCACATAAATATAATCATATTCTTCATCATCCACATAACTTTCTATTAAGCTGTTTACATCATTTGGTGCCGCATAATACTCATTTTCTTCATCATAAGTTAATGAAGTAAGTGGATTTGTTATTTCTATTACATCATAAGTTATAGTCATATTGTTTCCACTTATTTCTTGTATTGAATTTTGTAACCTTTTCATATTCTCTTTAATCGTTGAAATATCATCATAAGACATTTCTAGATTTACACGGCTACTACTCCCATTTTTTTCTATCTCTGCATCTATGTTTTCTATAATAAAACATGCCATATGCCAGTTTTTATTTGTATCAACACTGCCCTGTTCTATTCTAAAATCCGAAAACCACGCTGTGCCTTGGCTTAGCTCTTCATATCCACCTAATCTAAAACCAATATCAATACTAGTTCTATTATTAGAATTAAACATAAAAGTAAGCTCAGTCCAATCATTTGTACCAGTTATCGCCTTTGAGCTTTCTGTTGTATCATTAATTGAAATTTGAGCTCCACCTGTATAATTATTTTCTTTATTTACTACATTTTCTGTTTTTACCATGCAAATAACTCTATATGCCGTATACGGTTCTACTTCTATGGTTTTATAAAACATTGCATCATTGTATTCTCTATTTTCTATTTTATAGCTATCCTCTTTTGAATACACAACATCGGAGTCCCTTGTGAAAGAGGTTTTGCCTCCTTCACGAACTCCTTTGCTATAATCATAAAAATTATATCTAACATAAATACTTCTTGCAATTAAAAGTAGTACTATTATAAAAACATAATATATAATAGTTTTTATACTAATTTTTCCTCTATTGTTCATCAAATCCCTCTAAAAAAATTATTTTTTCTCTCTTGGCCGAAGAGGAGTGTCCCTTTTAGCCAAGTTCTTGGACATTTTGGAGTGTCCCTTTTGACCAAATTTTCCTTTTAGCCTAAGTTTTCTATGCATCTATGACATATTGTAGGATTTTCTTTATCGTCACCGACTGTTTCTGAATACATCCAACATCTTTCACATTTTTCTCCAGGTGCTTGTTCTACTTTAACTCCAAGTTTTACTTCATCTTTTCTTTCATTTTCTTTAACTTCCAATTTAGAAATTATAAATACTGTTTGTAAAAGTTCTAGATTTTCTTTTATAAATTCATATTGGCTTCCTTCTGCAAATATTGTAACTTTAGCATTTAGAGAATGTCCTATTGTTTTAGCGGTTCTTGCAACTTCTAATTCTTTTGCGACAATATCTTTAAGTTTTATTATTCTATTCCATTTTTCTGCTATTTCCTTATTGTCAAATTTCTCATTTGGTTCTGGGAAATCTGTAAGCATTACGCTTTCTACTTCTTCGTTTTTAGTATGCTTCATTGCTTTCCAAATCTCTTCTGCTGTAAATGGAATCATAGGTGCTAAGATTTTTACTAATGCATCTAATATGATGTACATTGTAGTCTGAGCAGCTTTTCTTTCTACAGAATCTTTCTTATAAGTATATAATCTATCTTTTATTATATCTAAATAAAAATTACTCATATCAATTACACAGAATTGATTAATATCATGGTAGCAATTACTAAAACTGTAATTGTCATAATTTTCTGTTACATCTTTAATCAATTTGTTAAGTCTAGTTAAAGCCCATTTATCTATTTCTTGCAAATCTTCATATGCCACTTTGTTTTCAGGATTAAAGTCGAAAGTATTTCCTAAAATATATCTCGCTGTGTTTCTAATTTTTCTATACACTTCTGATATTTGCTTTAATATACTATCTGATAAGCTTACCTCACTTGTATAATCTGATGATAATGCCCATAGTCTCAAAATATCTGCTCCATATTTGTTTGCAACATCTCCAGGTGCTACACCATTTCCTAGACTCTTTGACATTTTTCTTCCTTGTCCGTCTGTAACAAATCCATGTGTTAGAACTTGCTTATATGGTGCTATTCCATTAGTTGCAACACTTGTTAAAAGTGATGATTGGAACCAGCCTCTGTATTGGTCATTTCCTTCCAAATATAAATCTGCAGGATATGGTATTCCTCTTTCTACAAGCACGCTTTGATGTGTTGAGCCAGAATCAAACCATACATCCATAATATCAGTTTCTTTCTTAAAATGAGTATGTCCACATTTACTACATTTTGCGCCTTCTGGCATAAGGTCTTCTTCGCTCATGTCATACCAAGCATTTGAACCTTTTTCTCTAAATATATCTTGTATTTTCTTTATAGACTCCTCTGTAACATATGGCTCTTTACAATTTTCACAATAGAATATTGGAAGTGGAACTCCCCATGTACGCTGTCTAGAAATACACCAATCGTTTCTGTCTCTAACCATACTAGCAATTCTCTCTTCTCCCCAAGAAGGAATCCATTTTACTTCTTTAATAGCCTTTAATGCTGCTTCTCTAAATCCGTCAACAGATGCAAACCATTGGTCAGTCGCCCTATAAATTACAGGCTTTTTACATCTCCAGCAATGTGGATATGAGTGAGAAATTTGTACTTCTTTTAACAAATAACCATTTTCAGCTAACCATTTTGTAATTTCTTTATTAGATTTTGCATAGAACATTCCAGCAAAAGGACCTGCCCCTTCTGTTTGATGACCTTTTTCATCTACAGTAACAACAATATCTAATCCATTTTTTAATCCTGCTAAATAGTCTTCTTTACCATATCCAGGAGCTGTATGAACTGT
>CALXZF010000091.1 GCA_944393165.1 uncultured Clostridia bacterium | reverse complement strand
CCTTCTAAATCATCATAACTGAATAAATTATACCCTTCTCTAGTTTCCTGTTTACTATTTCCTTGCACTTTCACTTTACAGAAATAATCTGCACTTTCTGGTAAGTTTACTGTCTCTCCTGTTTCTTTTCCTGATAACATGTTTTTTTCTTGCAATTCTACTCTTTCTTGTAATTTTTCATTTTCTAGTTGTAGTTCTGTTATATTTGTGTCTTTATTTTTGCTATCTTCATCAATCTTATCCCAGTTAACATTTAGATAATTTTCTACATCAAATTCATTTTCATTTGTTGATGGATTATCATGTTTATTTAATTTTAAATGCGTTGTTTGTGACATTTTTCTTCCCTCCTATGCTCTTCTTATCCACATATATCCCACTACTTCATATGGTTGCACATTGTTGTGTGCTTGATTTCCACCTGTATAATCAGTATAGACATTGGCTGGATAACCTTTAGTATTATCTGCACCTGGTAAATATGAAGAATATGAAACAGTATCTCCATTCTCATTAGCGTTTCCGATTGTATGTTGATGTTCTGCTAATTCATTAATAGTTAATTGATGTTTCTTTTCTCCTCCTGTTTTTCCAATTTCATCAAAATACTCATCTGTATCATCTTCATCTAATCCAACACATACTTTTCCTTTTAATCTCTCCCATGTTCCAAAGTTAAGTATTGTATTTGGGTTTGTATTAGATTGTGTTATATATGTACTCCCTATTGGAAATACTAATTCCATTAAACCTTGTTGCATTGCATTTAAAATTTCCGCACTCAATGGTGTATCTGTACTCGGCGTATTCTTAAAAACTGTATAAGCCCTTTAAATTCCTCCTTCTAACTTTTCTTTTAGTTTTTTGTTTTCTTCTGATAACTCTTGGATTGCTTTCCATGCTAAAGCTATCATTGAGTATATCTCTACTCCTTTTCCATTTTCTGAGATAACTTCATCTGCACATTTATAATTTTCTCCTACTACTAATCCATAGTGCCTGTGCCCTGTTGCTCTTTCTCCTTTTAATTGATATTGACATATATCAGAACTATTTATTAAATCAACTGCTTTCTTATTTATTTTCTTTATGTATTTTTTTCTATCTTGTTTTGATGTTTGTATCAAAGTATCACATTCTGCAATTCCTGTAACCGACATAAATCCATTTCCACTAGCCATGTCAACTCCAATTTGTGCCACACCTCTAGCTAGATTACTATTAAAAGTTAAAGTATTGGCACTTAATTCAGAGTTTAACCTTTCTTCTGATGTATCTGTTACTGAAAAACTGCTATCACCATCTGTCGACTTTAGTTTTATATACCCTTCTTGTATTGTTGAGTTTTTAATTTTAAAGTTTTCACAAGTTATATTGTTCATTATTGAATTACTACAAGTTATATTTTCCATTGTTGAATTACTACAGGTCATATTTTCCATAGTTGCACTTTTGCAAGATACATTTCCTTCTTCATCTACTGAAAATTTTTCCCCATTTGCAATAACTGCTCCATTTATTTTTGCATCATTACATGTCATATTACCTTCTTCATCTATAGTAAAATTTCCATTAATGCTTGTAAATCCTTCTAACTGTAAGTTTTTAGCTAATATTTTTATTTGCTCTGGACTTAAATTAATACTTGCTATTACTTCGTCTTGATTTACCTTTTTGCTTACTTCAAGATTAATTTCATCAGCTGTTTTTCTTACTTCACTTCTGCTTTCAACTCTTGGAACAAATTCTTTATTTAATTCATTATTAAAAATATATTTTGCATAGATACTCCAATCAGTGTACTCTTCAAGATAAACATAGTTTATTCCTTGAAACAGTTCCATTGTTATTTCTTTTATTATTTCTTCTTGTGGTGTTTCATATATTGTATATATTCCATTGTTGTAATCTATTCTACGTATTACTTTTGCTTCACATATACCTGTTTCTTCATTGAATACTATCTGGAACTCATCATATGTATTGTTAAAAACTCTTAAAGGCTCTCCAAAATAAAATTGAAACTCTTTAGTACTACTATCTCCTATTGGTATTAAATTGTTTGATGGAAATAGATTCTCACTAGGATAAATCATATCTTCACTTACGACTCTTGTTCTCGCTCCAAATACAACAGTAGCTCCATCTCCTGCTTTGTGTGGATAAAGTTCATTTGAAGGATATAACGTTGTTTTAGGATATATAATATTTTCTACTGTACTTGGTCTTATCTTTAATTCTACTATGCTTGTAGGTAAGGCATCCTCTAATATAATCTCATTTGTTCCTTCAACTTCTTTATAGAAATCATATAACCTATGTACTTCCTCAGTAATTCCATCTACATTTTGATTTACTCTTGTTAATTTATTACTAAAATCTGTTTGTTCTTCTATTATGTCTTCTATTTCTCCGTTTATTTTGTCTATTTTTCTTTCAACTTGTCTAAATTTTGTTTTACTATTTATAGTATTTTTGTAAGCTGTTTGTGTTTTTGTCATTGCTTGTGTTTCTAATGTTCCGCTATATGCTCCATTAAATGTAAAAGTATGGTTAAATACATAACTTATATATCCTACATCTTTTGTATCTTGAATATATATTAAATCTCCTGCATCTAAATAAGGATATCCATAATATTCTACTTTAAATGGTAAATATTTTAATCCTTTTAAACTATTCCATAACGGTGTTATAGCTTTTTCTCTTTCTGTTTGATTTATTAAAAAGTAATTATCTTCTATTATTAATTCAGTAAGACCATTTTTAGAAATACTTTCTTTGTCTTGAATTACAGTATTTTCTCCTTGTTGTCCTGATAAGCTTAATATTAGTGAGTTTAATTCTCCCCATTCTTCATTTTTAGCAAAATCTTCTAAGTAGTTATTTCCATCTAATCTCTCGTCTGCGTTATCTTTTTTATTTGATAACATCTTTACAGCTATAAGGTTTAATTCTTTTACTGTCATTGCATTTACATCTTTTACTTTTAATAAGTTTGAAATGTTTTTCAATGATATTATATAAGGTTTATTATCTCTACCGATTTTTGCAAAACCTCCAGCTAATTGAGCAATATTACTTAGCACAGTTCTACAATCTTCGTTGTTTGTAAAAGGATTTCCTAATATCATATAATCTGAATTTACAAAATCAGTATTTCCTGCTTCTAATCCTACTTGTTCACATACATCTTCAAATAGTTCTCCTGCTGGTATTGGATATGTAACCCTATCTTTATATGTTATATTAAACTTAATCATATAATCATAACCAGTAAAGCTTGTTTTTTCTTTCAATTCTTCTGAATCTGGCTTTTCTATGATAAAAT
>CALXZF010000090.1 GCA_944393165.1 uncultured Clostridia bacterium | reverse complement strand
ATTTCTTGTACTGTGCTAGTTGGAGTATAATTACTATTTCCAAAGACTTTTTCGTGTAATTCTTTTACATTAGATTCTAATGTGACGGGAACACCATACCAAGCATCTGAAGAATATCCCTGTACATCGTATGGCCAACCCTCACTATCGGTAATGTTGTAGAATAGCACTGAAGGAATCATTCCAATTATTTGATTGCTTGATATATTTGTTGAAACAAGAGGTAAAATTGTGTCTGCAAAATTTGATAGTTCATTTACATCCATTGTTTTTACTTTATCAAACACAGCCTCTATAACTGTTCTCATACGCTCTGTTCTTTGATAATCAGAATCTATCTTTCGTATTCTTGAGTAAGCTAAAGCTTCGTCTCCATCTAAAGTATATGTTCCGCCACCATTTAATCCTATTTGCTTAGCTTCTGCATCAGTAATCTTTAAAGTTATTCCACCAACTTCGTCTACTACAGTTTTTACTGTTTCAAAATTTACTGTAACAAACTCAGTAATATTTAAATCCAAATTTTCATTTAAAGTACTCATTGCAAGTTCTGGTCCACCATAAGCATATGCGTGAGTGATTTTGTCCAATCCATGGCCTTCTATATTTACATATGTGTCTCTATATACAGAAGTTAGTTTTACATCATTGGCTTTCTTGTTAATACTTACTATAATTATACAATCACTTCTAGTATTAGAAAATGAATTATCTCTTGAATCAACTCCGAACAATGCGATATTTCTATAATCTTTTAAATATTCTTCAACTCCAGAGTTGACTGCAATAGAACTTTCGTCAATTTCCATGTAATCCATACTGCTTAGCTTATTTGCAAGAAAAGCGTAACCTGCTCCAAGTAATAGTCCAAGAATTATTAATATTATTATAAAAAATATACCAAGGCCTTTCAAAAAACCGCCTTTATTTGATAAAAAATATTGTTTCAATTTAATTCCTCCTAACTTGTCAAACAAATTGTACCAAACTTTTATAATAGATTCAAGAAATTAAGAAAAATTAAGAAAAACTTAAAAAATGCGTATAAAAAACTTCATTTTTCAAAGAATAACTATTAGAAATGAAAAAATGGAGGTTTTCTTATGTATAATTTTAGAACAGATTTAGCTTTAGAAAGAAGAGATTTGTATAATAAAGCACATAATATTGAAAAAGATATTGACGGAATAGAAACAGAAGAGGAACAGATTGATGATAAAATTAAAGTTTCAAGAGTAAAAGTTACAAATCAATCAGGAGTAGAGGCAATAGGTAAACCACAAGGAAACTATATAACAATTGATTTTAAAAAACTAAAAATTGCAAATGAGGATGAGATTACAAAAGCTTCTGAAGTAGTTACAAAGGAACTGAAATCATTATTAGATAAGCATATTACAAATAAAGATTCTTTACTTGTTGTAGGTCTTGGAAACATATATGTAACTCCAGATAGCCTTGGGCCTAAAGTAGTAAATGAAATAGACATCACAAGACATTTATTAGAATATATGCCTGAAGTATTAGATGAAAATACTAGAGAAGTAAGTGCTGTGTCTCCAGGAGTATTAGGCACTACAGGAATTGAAACATTGGAGATTTTAAAAGGTATTGTGGATAATATAAATCCAAAATTAGTAATAGTAATTGATGCGTTAGCTTCAAGAAGTATAGAAAGAATTAGTAGTTCTATTCAGTTGGCCGACACTGGAATTGTTCCAGGAGCAGGAGTTGGAAATGCAAGAAAAGAACTAACTCAAAATACATTAGGAGTACCAGTTATTGCAATACGGAATTCCAACTGTTGTGGAAGCTGCTACCATTGCTGCTGACAGTTTGACTCTATTAATTCAAAAAGTTCAAGAACAAGCTCAATCAAATGACTTCTTAAATCAATTGCAAGAAGAAGATAAATATACTTTAATAAAGGAGGTACTAGCTCCAGAAGAATATAATTTTATTGTTACCCCAAAAGAAATAGATGAACTAATAGAAAGAATGAAAGATGTAGTGGCTAGAGGAATTAATTTTGCGGTTAATTGATAAAAACCTCTATTTTTTGCTTTTTTCTAGCAAAATATGTTTACTATCTAAAAATATAATGATATAATTCTACATGTGTGAAATAAAGACAAATTATGTTAGAATGTGAGGTGCTTTATGGATTGGAATAAAGAAATACTTACTAAAATTAAGTTTGATAAAATAGAAAATATGGAAGAGAAAAAAATCGTTGCAAATAAGGTGGTAGATAAAGTAAAAGACGGACAAGTTATAGGTTTTGGCTCTGGTTCTACATCTTACTTAGCAACAATTGCTATAGCAGATAAAATTAAAAAAGAAAACTTGCATATAACTGCAATACCAACTTCGCTTGAAATTAAGCTTTTATGTGATTTTTTGGATATACCAATTACAACATTAAATGAAAAAAAGCCTGATTGGTGTTTTGACGGCACAGATGAAGTAGATGAAAACAATTGGCTTATAAAAGGGCGTGGAGGAGCAATGTTTAAAGAAAAATTAAATATTGCAAATTCTCCTATAACATATATTTTAATAGATAAAAGCAAAAGAGTAAAAAAGCTTGGAGAGAAGTGCAAAATACCTGTAGAATGTTTTCCAGATGCATTAAACTTTATTAAAGAAAAGTTAATGGAAATGGGAGCATCAAATATGGAACTTCGCAAAGCCATTAGCAAAGACGGACCAGTTATAACAGAAAACGGAAACTTGATATTAGATGTGAATTTTGAGAATATCACCCAGGACTTAGAAAAGAAAATAAAAAGTATTCCAGGTGTAATAGAAAGCGGATTATTTATAGGTTATAATGTGGAAATTATAGAATAAGCAGAAAGGAAAGTTAATTATGTGGGGAGATATAGCAATAGCTTTTTTACTAGCTTTTATAACAACATTTGTTGTAACACCACAAACTATGAGGCTGGCAAAAAAAGTAGGAGCAATAGATATACCAAATGATAGAAGAGTAAATAAAAAACCAATGCCAAGACTTCGGGGGAGTAGCAGTAATTGCAGGATTTTTTGTATCTGTAATATATTTGCTTATTACAACAACTCTGGAAGGAAAAATAAATCTTTTTGATGAAGACCAGTATTTTATAAAAGTCATAGGATTTTTTGTGGGGATTTTTGTGCTAGGAATAACTTGCTATATAGATGATGTAAAAGGAATTCCTGGATTTGTAAAACTTATAGCACAAATTATTTCTGCTATAATAGTTGTGGCTTGTGGAATTAGAATAGAAGATATTTCTGTTCCTTTCACTGACGGCAAAATCGTAATTAGTGGAATCTTTTCATATATTATAACTGTTTGTTGGATTGTAGGAATAACAAATGCTATAAATTTAATAGACGGATTAGATGGCCTATCATCTGGAGTGACTCTAATTTCATGCTTATCACTATTAATGGTATTTGCATTAAATGGTTCACCTTTAATTGCAATAGTGCTTATTACAGCTCTAGCAGGTGCTTTAGTTGGATTTCTACCATTTAATTTCAGCCCAGCAAAAACCTTTATTGGCGATACTGGTTCAAATTTTATGGGATTCTCATTAGCTATTATTTCAATACTAGGTGTAGCCAAAACTTATACAGCTTTAGTTTTAATTGCACCAATAATTATCTTAGGAATGCCAATATTTGACACACTTTTTGCTATATTTAGAAGAATTATTAAAGGAAAATCAATAAAAGCAGTTTTTAAACCTGACAAAGGACATTTGCACCATAAACTAATGGCAAAAGGATATACACAAAGACAAGCAGTTCTTATTATGTATGGAATAACTGCTATTCTTGGTATGTTTGCAGTAATATTGCTAGAAAGTGGAATCTGGAAAGCTTTATCATTTGCTTTACTAATAGTTGCAATTATAGCAATTGGATATAAAGATGTAAAAAAACTAATTGCGGATGATGACAAAGATGATAATAATGAAGTAGTTAATAGTAAGCATATACGAAAACAAGAATAATTTAAATGAGAATAAGTTATAGGTTGACTTAAAACCTAAATATCATAAAAGGAATGTGAACAAAATTGGATGATGAAAGACTAATAAACCCAGAACTTACAGATATTAATGAAGAAAGATTAGAAAATTCATTAAGGCCAAAAACTTTGCAAGAATATATTGGACAAGATAAAGTAAAAGAAAATATGAAAGTATATATAGAAGCAGCTAAAAAAAGAGGAGAACCACTTGACCATGTTCTTCTTTATGGCCCTCCAGGACTTGGAAAAACAACACTTGCGAATATTATCTCAAATGAAATGAATTCAAATATAAAAATTACTTCAGGACCTGCTATTAGTAAGCCCGGAGACTTAGCAGCACTTCTTACAAATTTATCAGAATTTGATGTTTTATTTATTGATGAGATACATAGATTAAACAAAAGTGTTGAAGAAATATTATATCCAGCTTTAGAAGATTATACTTTAGATATAATAATTGGAAAAGGTCCAAGCGCAAGGTCAATAAGATTAGATTTGCCAAAATTTACTTTAATAGGAGCAACTACAAAAGCTGGGTCACTTGCAACACCACTTCGTGATAGATTTGGTATAATACATAGATTAGAATTGTATAACACAGAAGATTTAACAACAATAATAAAAAGATCAGCTAATATTTTAGAAATAAATATTGACAACGATTCCGCTGTGGAAATTGCCAGGAGGTCAAGAGGAACACCTAGAATTGCCAATAGATTATTAAAAAGAGTTAGAGATTATGCAGCAGTTTTAGGGGACGGAAATATAACACTAAAAATCACAAAAATAGCCTTAAACAAACTAGAAATAGACGATTTGGGCTTAGATGAAATAGATAGACGAATCTTAGAAACACTAATTGTAAAATATAGAGGAAGACCAGTTGGAATAGAAACAATAGCAACAACATTAGGAGAAGAAGTAGACACAATAGAAGATGTATATGAGCCATATCTTATTCAAATAGGATTTATTTCAAGAACTGTAAGAGGAAGAGTGGCACTTCCAGCAGCATATGAGCATATTGG
>CALXZF010000089.1 GCA_944393165.1 uncultured Clostridia bacterium | reverse complement strand
ATCCATTGTTATTATTGCTTTTGGATATTTTTTTGAATATAAAACTAATGGATTCACATATTCTTTATCTGAATATAATCCTTTTTCTAATTTATATACTTCTCTCTTTTCAACAGCTTTTTTTATATTATAGTTTGTATTATATTTATTTTTTAATTCCTTATATGTATAAATCATAATTATTTCCCCCAATAATATTTTAAACTAATTGTAGGATAAAGTCAATTTTTTTCCGACAATTAGTTCAATTTTTTTGATAAATTTATATTATTTATTATGAACTTTTATTTAATTTTAATTCATTGATATTAAACTTTTAAAAAATTTTTTTGTTTTAGTCAATGATTATATTCTTCTATATTTTAGCCTATACCAATATACACTCTATGTTGATATGTGTTTACTAATTAACTATTCAATTACATCTAAAATATTTATTTTTTGTATTTTGTTCATTCTTTATTGTATCTTCCTTTTCTACATTACAGAATTTGTGCTTGGTACTCCTGATGTTTCTTCTTCCTCTATTGTGTTACTTGGTTCTGGTTCAACACTAGGTTCATCTTGAATATTCTCATTTATTGGTGGGCTCTCCTCATTTACTACATTATTTTCGTTTTCGGTATTTTCCACACCAGTATTGATTTCATTTGCGATAGGTTCTTCCTCTATTTCATTTGTAGGAACTTCTTCTGTATTTTCTTCTGGAATATCTTCAGGTTCCGTATTTTCTTCTGGAACGACATTTTCCTCTTCATCATTTGGATTTAGTTCCAAATCATCGTTTCTATCCACATACACATGTGTTTCTTCATTATCATCGTCTTCATCATTTCTATTCACAGTAAGCTTACTTCCTGAATGTTTTGTACACTCATCTGGTACAGTTCCCCATAAGAAATATTCCACATATGTATTATTGCACCCAGTTTTTGCCACCATTCCCGTATCAGCACATATATATTGTGCGGAAATTCTATTTGGCTGAGAAAATCTAGCATTATTTAATCCATTATGTACAGCTCTCATAACATTTGCCCATATAATGCCTGCTGGATTTTGATTATAGTAATAAATTGATTCATTATTGTCAAATCCAAACCATGTTACAGCTGTATAACAAGGCGTGAATCCACAAAGCCATTTATCATAATTTTCATCAGTAGTTCCTGTTTTAGCTGCCACATCAATTCCAGATATAGAACAATATGTTGCAGTTCCGTGTGAGCCTTCTACTGGTTGTTTTAGCAATTCTTTTATTACATAAGCCACTTGTTCAGAAAATACTCGCTTAGTTTCCTGGTCTGTTCTAAAAATAATTTCTCCATTTGCATTTGTTATTGTAGTATAAAATGTTGGCTCTATGTATTCTCCGTCATTTGCAATTGTTGCATATGCTCCAGCCATTTGAAGTGGTGTAATTCCGGTTCTCTAGTCCACCTAATGCAAGTGCTAATGATTCATCTCCTTCTGTTAATGAATCAATCCCCATATTTTCTAAATACGATATTGCTCTTTTAGGTGTTACTTGTTGCATCATTTCTACAAATGGTATATTTTGTGAAGATTCTAATGCTCTTCGAACAGTTATTTCTCCTAAGTAGCCCGAATTATTTCCTGGACTATAACTGTCTTCAAAAGTTGTTTCTTCATCATTGTATATTGTAGCTCCAGTAAATAGCTTTTTATCTATTCCTGGTATTAAAACAGCTAACGGTTTAATAGATGAACCCGTTTGTCTAGTACTTTGGGTTGCACGATTTAATCCTCTAAAAGTTTCTTTTTCCCCTAATCCTCCTGTGCATGCTAAAACCTCACCTGTTTGATGATCTATTATTACCATTGCAGCTTGAGCTGTTGATTCTCCGTCTTGTGATAATAATCTATATTGACTTTTTAAGAATTCATCTTCTACTTGTTCTTGTATATCTGAATCTTGAGTGCTATGTATTGTTAAGCCAGATAAATATAAATAATTGGTTGCAAAATCTTCAGTAATATTTTTATCTTCTGCTATATCACTAATAACTTCTGAAATAAGAGCATCTGTATGATACGAATATATTGGACTTTCTGTTTCAATCTCTCCTTGGTTAAAATCCAAGCCAGAATTTACTTCGTCTATTGCATCATTATATTCGTCTTCATCAATTTTGCCTAGCTCTAGCATTTTGTCCAACACTGTACTTGTTCTATTCTCTATAAGCTCAGTATTATCACTATCTCCAAATGGGTTGTATGAATTTGGAGAATTATTAATTCCTGCAAGATATGCACATTCTGCTAAAGATAAATCTTCTACATCCTTATTAAAATAATATGTAGCTCCGGCTCCAACTCCATATACATTTGGCCCTACATAGATTACATTTAAATACATTTCTAAAATCTCTTGCTTATCAAAATAACATTCTAATAAAAATGCTTTCCACCACTCTTTTACTTTACGAGTAATAGCATCTGTATTATCTCCTGTTAAGTTTTTAACAAGCTGTTGTGTAATTGTGCTTCCTCCATATGAAGAATTTCCAAAGTTTGTAATATATGAAAGAATTGCTCCTCCAGTTCTTCTTATATCTATTCCGTGGTGTGAATAAAATCTTTCATCTTCTATTGACACATATGCATCTAGTAAATATTGTGGCATTTCTTCAATCGAAGCGGATATTTTTTTCTGTTCTACACCTAAAGTCGCGATAACATTGCCGTCCGTATCTACAACAACAGAATTTTTATTGGTAAACATTGCTTCAGCCAAATCTTTCCATGTAAATGCTGATATAGCTAGCATAATTCCTATTACTATAAGCACAATTATAATTAATATTAGTATAAACTTTTTTAATCTTCTTCTGCCATTTTTATTGGCCTTTTTATTTTTTTGAGCATTTAATTTTTTCCCATGCTTTCCATTTTGTTTAGCATTTTCTTTCTCTCTTTTCTCTTTCTCCTGTTTCATCTTCAAAACAGATTTTGGGATTTCATCTTCTTGCTCTCTTCTTCTATTATTTCTCACTAAATCTCTCCTTATAAAAAATATACATATATTTTATATCTTTAATTGATTTTTATCAAGTGGAAAATAGATTCTAAACAAAGAAACAACCAAGGTTATT
>CALXZF010000088.1 GCA_944393165.1 uncultured Clostridia bacterium | reverse complement strand
AAGAGAGAAAATATAGGATTTCAAAGAAATTCGCAAGAAAAAGGTATAACACTAGTCGCACTTGTAATAACCATTGTTATTTTAATAATACTAGCAACAGTAGCAATAAACTTTGCATTTGGAGGAGATGGACTAATAAGAAGAGCAGAACAAGCAAGTTAGTTTTATGCAAATGATACAGAATATACAGATGAATCTATTTCAAATGTAACAAGTTATGTAGATGGAGTGTTAAGTGGATTAGGAATAGATGCTGGAGGAGATGAGCCTGAAGGAGGCGACACTCCAACAACAGTAGCAGAGGCAATAGAAAATGAATATGTATTTACAGGAAAAACAACTATAAAAGATGCACTAAATAATACAATATATGTACCAGGAGGATTTCATTTAGATAAAGAGAGTAATACTGATGAGGAAGGTAATGCAATAACAGTAGAAGATGGAATTGTAATAGAAGATGGCCAAGGAAACCAATTTGTGTGGATACCAACAGGAGCATATCAAACAAGTAGTGGAGCAAAAACAAATGAATTAACAAGAAGACAATGGGGAAGTGCTAATAGTAATACAGAGCCTACTCCGAGAAGTGGAGATAGTGTAATAAATTCATATTATTATGGAGAGGGTGCAACCCAAAATGAAGATGGTGAGCCAATAACGCCAGTAGAAACCAATATAGAAGGATTTAAAACAAGTGCAACGAATAATGGAGGTTTTTATATTGGAAGATATGAGCAAGGAGAAGGAAATGTATGTAAGGCTGTAGTAGATGCATATGTAAATGTAACAAGAGATGAAGCAAAAGAATTAGCAGAAAGTATGTATAGTGAAGATACTGAAAGTGAAGTTACAGCGACAACAGAGTTAATAAGTAGTTATGCATGGGATACAGCGTTAAATTTCATATGTCAAAATAGTGAGTATGGATATGAATTAGCCACAACAACAAGTAGTGAAAGAGGAAATATAGGAACAAGTAATAAAACAACAACAGGAGGATATGAAGCAGATTGTTACAGTAATATATATGATTTTTTAGGAAATTGTTATGAATGGACAACAGGATACTCAAGTCACACGCGCAGCAGCGGCGTTCGCCCTTGTGTGGTTAGGGGAGGTGACTCCGGCAGCAGCAACTATTACGCAGCTCTTCGCTACTACGCTACGGCAGACCATTCCGACGACTACGGTTCCTTCCGTCTCCAGCTTTATGTGTAGCTCTGAAAGCTGATAGAAAAGTAGGGTAATTAAATATGGAAAAAAATATTAAAAAAGTAGATGTATCAAGCAATACGTCTAGCGAACGAAGTACGCTAGTAAATAGAAAATTTTAGACGTGAGCTTGTCAAGTCTGGTGTGTGAAATTTTATAATATATATATATAGAAAGTGATGTGATAAAAGTCAAATAATTAGACAAAAAATCATGTCACTTTTTATATATTCTAATCTATAGAAAAAATTATCCACGATATTCAATTGTCAATGTGCAAGAAGAGATAAGTTATACGTTTAAGTATTTAGTATATCTATCTCCAAACAATTCAATTAATTGAGCCTGAATTATTTTCCAATTTTGAATAGGCTTTTTCCATTTTTCAGTAAGCTCTTTAATTCTTAAGAACAAAACTTTAAAAACAGAGGCTTCAGAAGGAAAAGAACCTTTACCACGAGTTACTTTTCTTAAGGCAGAATTAACAGATTCAACAGCATTTGAAGTGTATATACACTTTCTGATTTCTGCAGGTAACTCAAATAGAGGCTCAATATATTGCATAAAATCTTCGGCTTTTTTAACCAATCTTTTTTGATCTTTATATTTATCTTTAAATGCATCTAGCATAAGATATGCTTCGTCTTGACTAGTACTTGTGTATATTTTTTTAAAGTCAGCTATGATTTGTTTTGCTTCCTTTTTAGGACATAGGCCATACAAATTTCTTACTAAGTGAACTACACATCTTTGACTTTGTGTTTTAGGAAATACAGTCTCTAATGAACCTTTAAAGCCAGCTATACCATCACTAGACATGTACAAAATATCTTCAACACCTCTTTCTTTTAAATCTTCAAATACATTTGTCCAAAATGAAGCAGATTCTGTTTCATTTACCCACATTCCAAGTATATCCTTGTATCCAAATGCATCAACACCAATAATTATATATATTGCCTTTTTAGTAGAAGTAATATCTTCATTCTTAATTGGTACATATATGCAATCAGCATAAGAAAAGACATACAAAGGTTTTAATTTTCTATTTCTCCACTCTTCAGTTCCTTTAGATACAGCAGAGATTAGTGTTGTGATTTGATCTTTGTTTATTTTGACACCATATATTTCTTTAAGAGTTTTCTCAATATCTCTAAGGCTCATACCTTTAGCATAAAGAGCAATACACTTATCTTCAAAACCAGTTAAAGTAGTTTGTCCTTTTTCAATTACTATTGGTGTAAATGTAGCCTCTCTATCTCTAGGAGTTTTAACACAAATATTTCCATATTTTGTTTTTACAACTTTAGGTTTACAATAGCCATTTCTAATATTTCTAGGTTTTCTATCCTTTGAATGTTCATACTTGGAATGTTGCAAATGATTTTCAAGCTCAGCATCAAGTAGAGTTTGCATTAATGGTTGTAGCAAACCATCTAAAAAGTTTTCAACATCTAGTCCACTTTTTAATTTGCCTTCTTTAAATTGGTTTACAGCTTCTTGTATAATTAACTTATTTAGCTCAGTTGGCTCTTTTATGTTTTGCTCTTTCTTTTTGTTTTTTCCATTTTTCGTACTCATTGTTTAATTTCTCCTTTATTTGCTATGTTAAATGAAATCTATGTTAGGATATATTTGTATTAAGTCATTTTGTATCCATTTCCACTCTCTTTTCTTAAAAGAGATAAAGCCAAAGAAATTCTTTATATTGCCTAATTTAACATATATTTCATCTATATCTAGTACATAGTTATTATTACTATTAAAAGATAATCGTATTTTATCATAAAATTCAATGTTTGCCGAGTGTTTAAAGAGTAATTCTCTGATATTTTTGCTATACTTATATATACTTTCTACATTACACAAATATTTTTCCACAAGTTTTTGTTGAATCACATTATTATATATGCTATTAAATCCTTTAATTGCTTCTTTGTAGTCAGATAGGGTTTTCTGCGTATACAATGAATGTAGTCTACTTGCTACTTTTCTACAATCTTTTTCAGGAGTATATTTAAAAAACTTAGGAACAATATCAGTTAATGAATCTACAAAAACAATATCAGGAAATGCAATTTTAGCAGTCCTTTTCATATTTTTATTATCA
>CALXZF010000087.1 GCA_944393165.1 uncultured Clostridia bacterium | reverse complement strand
CCCATGTATTTACTATTTTCATTTGGAGTATCTGTCATAGGTGTTCCGCTTGCATTTTCTGAATATTTGACATAGAAATAAGTTGAAGTACCGTCTGTGCCTGGTGGCCCTTGAATACCTTGTGGGCCTTGTGGTCCTACATCTCCGGTATCTCCTTTCGGGCCAGTTGCTCCAGTAGGACCAGTTGCCCCGGTTTCGCCTTTCTCTGCTAAAACTACAACGATTTTCTTTTGAACAACATATTCTGTTTCATTTTCACTATTTAGATAATTAAAATTGATAACAAACTCATTTGTAAGATTTGGTATTGCTGTATTAGAGTCAACTGTCAAGTTTATCTTACCAGTTGCAAACGATAAAGTAATACCTGTGTTTGAACTTGAACTAGTTGGAGTGACACTTACTTGTGCACCTTTAAAATAACAATAAAAGCCAATTTCGTATGTTTTGGATTCTATTGGCTTTTTGTCGGCATTAACTGGTATTGTAAGATTATATAAATCTAAATCTACGCTAAATAAATCAATATACCCTAAAAGAGTTGTTTCTACTTCAGTTGTTTTGCTTTCAACTACGCCTAAAATACTATCTTTTGTTGTATTTAGTAGCACTTTAGTTGCATAATCAGTTTCTACTGTTTGCTTAAATTGATTTAAAACAGCTTCTACATTCTTAGCGTAATCATCATTAGAATAATCAGTTGCTTTAACCCATTCAGCTTCATTAAAATTTCCAGAACTTCGTGATACAGCGCAACGATATAAATCAGTATCTTCTTTTATCCATATATCACCAACGTCGTATGGTGGACTTGGTGTTGTTACAAACACACGCCTTTTATTATCTGCAGTATCTTGAGCAGCATTTGCTATGGCTAAAGCCTCTGCAATATCGCTATCGCTTAATTTAATCCATGAGTAAGTAGTATTTTCTAACGTAAATCGATAAGCATAACCGGTATCTTTATCATAATATAGATCGCCTAAATGATTGTTCTTATCCTCATCTGTTACCCAATCTACGGCTGGGCTATTTTGAAGTGTTGGAACCCCACTAAAAAACCAAGTAGCTATGTTTCCGTCTACTTGGTCTTGGAGATTCTGCAAATCTGATAAAGTCGCTTCTATGAAGTTATTTAAGAGATTATTGGTATTGTTAGCATTTTCTTTAATCACTTGAATAGATTTTCTATCATTCTTTAGATTTTCTAGATTATATCTACGTATTAAATCTTCAGCAGTAACTGCTTTTTTAGAATCCATTATATTCATTACCAATACACTCTCCCATTCCTTATTGTAAAGCCTAAATCTTTTAGCTTTTCTTCTTTTTCAGCAATTGATATATTTTGAGAATTGATATATTCAACCACATCTTTATTAAAATTATCAAATCCAATACTTTTTAATAAAACCTTTTTGTCATTAGCAGTTTTATCTAAATCATTAATATAATTTACAATTTGATTATTATAATTATCATAAGAGTTGTACTCCATTTTGATTAAGATAGCCTTCTGAGGTATGCTTAGATTTAATGAATTAACATATTGAATAACTTTTGCCTTTCTAGATCCACTAACCGTTTTGCCGGTTCTTGTATTGTAGTCTCCTTCAAATTTTTGAGCATCAAATTTAATAAATTCTTTAATAGGTATTCGCATTTCCATAAGATTATCTAATGTTTCTTCAGAAGAATAGTAATTCCCATATAAATAAGAAATTTGATTATCATTTAACGAACTATTAATTAAATAATTTTTAATGCTTTCTCTTTTGGTATTGCTATCAGTATCATCAATATTGTTTTGGAAAGTATAATAATCGCTTATATCCCCAATTTTAGAATACTCGTAAGCCTTTTTATAAGTATCTGATAATTCTATATCAAGAACTTCATTTTGAGCTACACTATAAGAATAATTAACAATATCATTGATAATATCTGCTTTCTTCTCATCACTTAAGCTATTATATTCTGACATTTCTAAAAGTTTTTTTACATTATCTTCAATTATTTGACCAGATGCCTTTTGATACTCAGCTCTAGTATTACTATCTAAAGTAATTTTTTCACCATCTTTATTTATATAATAAGGTGCTACTCTAGGCATAATGTCAGTCTTACCAGTTTCTTTATATAATCTATAAATTTCTTCGGCACTTTCACTAATATTTTCGGTAGAAACATTTGCTGGATTTAAGAATACATTAAATATATTGTTTTTACCACCATATCTTTGTATTTCTCTACCCATTGTATCCACGCTAGGAGCTAAAGTTTGACTTAACCCTGGTATTTTAGCTTTAATGCTATTAATCATACTTTGAATAGGCTTATCATATTCAAACGATGTCCTTTGAGTATCGTCTGTTAAATCAACTATTTGTTTCATAAAAGTTGGCACCGCTCTTGCTGGTAAGTCCAGCAATTGTTCTCCAATTTTAGAGCCGATTTCTCCTGGCTCACTTAAAACATCATTAATACTAGTTAAAAATGATTGCTCGAATATTACATTCAATCCGGTATCTAAAACAGCTGTAACATTTTCAAGAAGATTATCACTCTCTTCTTGCTTTTGAACTAGATTAGCCATCATAGAAAAAGGTGCAGCAACGGGTTGCGCCCAGTCGTAAGCAAATGACATATCACCTATTTTAATTGAATATGAATTAACTCCCAACGTATTTTTCATAAAGTTTGATACATCTTTATCATCATCACTTTCTCCAGTTATGATTCCAGCTTTAGCAAGAGCATAACCTGCAATGTATAACATAGTACCAGCTGTAGCTTTACCTAAAGATTGTACAAATTCATGTTGCATTTGTGGAGTAAATTGCCCCGTTTTAATAGCATTGCTTAAATTTTTCCCTTTTATCAATGTACTAACTAAACCAGCCGGAGAATAATCAACAATTGCTTTTGTTAAATTAGCAGGTGTTTTAGCGAATGGAATTAATACATCTCCAAGACCGTATCCTTCTTTTCCCGGTATATGAATCGCGTTTAACCCTTTTCTAATATTCAACACAAATCGAGTGTAGTTATTATTATCTTGCCATGTTCTTGATAATGCTTCTTGTGTTGCAATATCAATCATCTCCTGGGTTACTTCTGTCGTATTATTTAATACTAGCTGATTGTTGATTGAGTTTGTGAAAGTTGCTTCATAAAAAGTTCTATCTCCTGCATCTAGCATAAATGATAATAAACTATCTACCCTATTTAATGCCTTTCCAATCGGAGTATTATTATTAAATGATTTACCTTCACTTATTTCAAATCGGTTTCCTTGAATATTTCTAGTATTAATGCCTCTTCTAAAGTCATTATAACTTTGATAAGCGCCCTTGCCAAATCCTTTTACATAATTTTTTATATTAGTTACACCAGTTGTTCTATAACCGGTTTTAGCACCAACCACTTTATCTGTCATACTTGCAAATAAATCACTAAATGCATTGACTGGAGCAATTACTGCATTACCCATAATATTTCTAATCTGCGTCTTTGGATTAAATAACATAGAAATACGCATCCACGATTTAATTCCAGTACCTCTTTCTGGAGGTAATTTATCGGTCATGATTTTTTGAACTTTTGCAAGTTCTACTCTTTTATCATATCCATCTTCCATAGTTGATACTTTTTTCATAATTTCCATGATTGCTCCAGTTTCTTGTGGAGTTAAATCAAAGTCTTTTTGATGCTTTTCAATCCATTTTTGAGTTTTACCTTTTACCATTCTGTCATAAGCCTCAGATAATTCTGATTGAGCATATTTAACCATACCTTCCGGAGTCATTCT
>CALXZF010000086.1 GCA_944393165.1 uncultured Clostridia bacterium | reverse complement strand
ATTGATGAAGTTGAATATGCTAATTCATTAGGTATAGAAACTTTAATCACAGACCACCATGAACCAGCAGAAACTTTACCAAATGCAATGGCTGTTGTGGATGCAAAAAGGAAGGACAATAAATATCCATTCAATCAATTAGCTGGTGTTGGTGTGGTTTTTAAACTAATACAAGCGATTTCAATTAAATTGAATTTGGAAGAAAAAGAATATTTAAAATATTTGGACATAGTATGTATTGGAACAATTTCAGACATAGTTCCATTAGTTAATGAAAATAGAGTTATTGCGAAACTTGGACTAAAATTAATTGCTCAAACTAGAAATGTGGGCTTGAAAGCCCTTCTAGAAGTTATAGGTTTTAGAGATATAGATTCTACAGCAGTTTCTTTTGGATTAGCACCTAGAATAAATGCGTGTGGAAGAATGGGAGATGAACAAGTTGCATTAGATTTGTTTTTGTCAAAAGATTACGAAGAAGCAAAAAAGTTAGCAATAAAGCTTAATGAATACAATATAGAAAGACAAACAATAGAGAAAAATATATTTGATGAAGCAACAGAATTGATAGAAAAAAACGAAAAAGACAAAGCATGTATCATAGTGGGAAAAGAAGGCTGGCATCACGGGATAATTGGAATTGTGGCATCAAAAGTTACAGAAATGTATTTTAAACCTTCAATATTAATATGCTTTGAAGATGATGAAGGAAAAGGGTCAGGCAGAAGTGTTCCAGGATTTGATTTACATGAAGCATTAATGAGTTGTGGAGATGAACTTGAAAAATATGGTGGCCACGCAATGGCTGTGGGAGTAACTGTAAAAAGAGAAAAGTTTAATGAATTTAAAGATAAATTAGAAAAATTTGCAAAAGAGAAAAAAGTAGATGAAATTATTCCAGTTATTAATGTAGACAGTGAGATTTCTTTGAAAAACTTAAATATAGATAATGTTAAAAGTCTTAAACTATTAGAACCTTATGGAGAAGCAAATAAAATGCCATTATTCTTATTTAAAAATCTAAAAATAAATTCAATAAGAGCTTTGTCTGAAGGTAAGCATTTAAAATTAACTCTAAAAGAAGACAATTTTATGGTAAATGCAATAGGATTTAATATGGGAGAATTAACAGAAAAATATTTGTTAGATGATAGGGTAGATATCGTAGGAAACTTAGACATTAACTCATACAAAGGAATGGAGAGCATTCAAATACTAATTAAAGATATGCGTAAATCTTATTAAAAAGGGGTGACATATATGTCAGAATATAAAGATGTAGGAATAGAGGATATAGTATCTGTAATAAAGAAGAGAAAGGGCAGAAGAGACATTAAGCTTGTTCAAAAAGCATATGAATTTGCCAAAGCAAAGCATGGGGACCAATTAAGAAAATCGGGAGAACCATATATTATTCATCCAGTGCAAGTTGCATATATACTTGCAAATTTGGGATTGGATGATAATACTATTTGTGCTGCACTTTTACATGATGTTTTAGAAGATACAAATACTACATATGATGATTTAGTAAAAGAGTTTAACGAAGAAGTGGCATATATGGTAGATGGAGTTACAAAACTTAGTAAATTGCAATATGCAAGTGTTGAGGAACAACAAGTAGAAAATTATAGAAAAATGTTCTTAGCAATGGGAAAAGATATTCGTGTAATCTTAATAAAACTCGCAGATAGACTTCATAATATGAGAACATTAAAATTCTTAACACGAGACAGACAAATTGCAAATGCAAAGGAAACCATGGAATTATATGCACCGCTTGCTAATAGACTTGGTGTGTATTCTTTAAAATGGGAATTAGAGGATTTATCTTTTAAGTACTTATACCCTGAAGACTATAGAGAAATTGTTGAAGGCATAAACAGAAAAAGAGAAGAAAGACTAAAATTTATAGACCAAATCATGGAGCAAATAAAAGGAGAGTTAAAAAAACAAAAAATAGAAGCAGAAGTCACAGGAAGAGCAAAACATTTATATAGCATATATAGAAAAATGAAAAGAGATAATGTAACATTGGACCAAATTTATGATTTATTTGCATTAAGAATAATTGTGAACTCTGTAAAAGATTGTTATGCTTCCTTAGGTGTTGCACATGATTTGTACAATCCAATGCCTGGTAGATTTAAAGACTATATTGCTGTTCCAAAACCAAATATGTACCAGTCATTACATACAACATTAATTGGACCTAAGGGAACCCCATTTGAAGTTCAAATTCGTACATGGGACATGCATAAAGTAGCAGAATATGGTATTGCAGCCCATTGGGCATATAAAGAATCTAGCTTTTTAAGTGGAAAAAAAGCAAATGTAAAAGTCGAAGATGATAAACTTGCATGGGTAAGAGAAACACTTGAATGGCAAAGTGAAATGCAAGACCCAGAAGAATTTATGCAAACACTTAAAAAAGAATTATTTGAAGATGAAGTATATATTTTCACTCCAAAAGGTGCAATAAAAGTATTACCAAAAGGTGCAACACCAATAGATTTTGCATATCAAATACATGAACAAATAGGACATCATATGGTAGGATGCAAAATAAATAGCAAAATGATGCCAATAGTTACAAAACTAAAAAATGGAGACATTGTAGAAATTATAACTTCAGACCAATCAAAAGGACCAAGTAGAGATTGGCTAAAATTTGTAAAAAGTTCAAGAGCAAGAAATAAAATCTTAGGTTGGTTTAAGAAAAATCTTAGAGAAGAAAATATAGAAAAAGGTAAAGACCTAATAGAAAAAGAATTGAAAAAATTAGGATTAAAACACGAAGACTTGTTCAAACCAGACTTTATACAAGTTATGCTTAACAGATACAAATTCAATACTTTAGATGACATGTATTCTAGTGTAGGATTTGGCTCTATTACAGCAGGAAGAATTATAACAAGAATGCTTGAAGAATATAGAAAAGTACATAAAGAAGATGACATAGAAAAAACTTTAGAAGCACTTGTAAAAGAAAAAAACCACAAAACAAAACCATCGCAAAACGGTATAATAGTAAAAGGAATAGACAACTGCTTAGTAAAACTATCAAAATGTTGTAACCCTGTTCCAGGTGATGAAATAATAGGATATATAACACGAGGAAGAGGTGTTTCAGTACATAGAACAGACTGTGTAAACACAAAAAATCTACTAAACGAAGGCAATAGAATAATAGATGTATATTGGAGCGACAACAAGAAAACAACATATAGTGTTGATATAGAAATATTCGCAAACGATAGAGCAGGCCTACTTGCAGACATAATTAGAGTAGTGGGAGACAACAAATGTAAATTAATGGCAGTATCTTCAAGAGCAAATAAAGACAAAATAGCAACAACAGACTTAACAGTTGAAGTAGAAGGAATAGAAGAATTAAACGCATTATTAAAAACACTAAGAAAAATAGATAGCGTATACGAAGTAAAAAGGAAAAAACAATAATGTCGTTTGGTTGTCGTTTGGGGACAGGCCTTAAAACGACAAAGTTGTCGCTGAGGGACAGGCCTTAAAACGACAAAGTTGTCGCTGGGGGACAGACCTTAAAACACATTACACATTATAGGAGAAATTTAAATGATTTTAAAACAATTAAAATTAAACTCTATTATAGACAATATCATTACAAATTGTTATATTATAGAAGATGAAGTAACAAAAGAAACAATGGTAATAGATCCAGCAGGCGAAGCGGACAAAATAATAGACTTACTAAATATTTTAGAGGCAAAAGTAAAGTATATTTATTTAACACATTGCCATGGAGACCATATTGGTGCAGTAGAAGAACTAAAAAAGCAAAAAGGCGGAAGGGTTCTTATACACACTGAGGATTATGAAGGATTAAAAAATCCTGATATAAATTTAACAAGATTTATGGCAGACAGACCATTATCAATCGTAGCAGATGCGAGAGTAAATGACGAAGATATTCTACATGTTGGAAATGTCGAATTCAATGTTATTCATACTCCAGGACATACTAGTGGAGGAAGTAGCTTATACTGTGAAAAAGAAAAAATGCTTTTCTCAGGGGATACTTTGTTTAAAGATTCATGGGGAAGAACAGATTTGCCAACTAGTAGTTTTGAAGATATTATTGCTTCTATAACAAATAAATTATTAGTTATTCCAGATGATACAATAGTATATCCTGGGCATGGAATGACTACAAGAATAGGTCAAGAAAAGCCAATTTATTATAATTTGATGCCAGGAGTTGAGTAAAAATATAGTATTATGATTTAATGGGGATAGTGTTGAGTGTAAAAACCATGGGGAACGCATGTTATTCAAGGCCTGTCCCCAAGCGACAAAGTTGTCGTTTTAAGGCCTGTCCCCAAGCGACAAAGTTGTCGTTTTAAGGCCTGTCCCCGAGCGACAAAAAGGAGTGAAATGATGAGAATAGAACCACGAACTCTGCCAGGTTTTATGGAACTTTTGCCAGCAGAGCAAATAAAGTTTAATAATATGATAGACAAGATTAGAAAATCATATGAGAGATTTGGATTTCTTCCAATAGACACACCGATAATTGAGAATTCTGCAGTTCTTCTTGCAAAAGCAGGAGGAGAAACTGAAAAGCAAATATATCGTTTTAACAAGGGGGACAATGATTTATCATTAAGATTTGATTTGACAGTTCCGCTTGCTAAGTATGTATGCGAGTACTATAATGATATTACTTTTCCTTTTAAGAGATATCAAATAGGCAAGGTGTACAGGGGAGAAAGACCACAAAAAGGTAGATAAAGAGAATTTTATCAATGTGATATTGATATCATCGGAGATGAAAATCTTAGTATTATTAATGATGCAGAAATGCCTAGTGTTATTTATACAACAATAAAAGAGTTAGGATTTAATAATTTTACAATTAGAGTTAATAATAGAAAAGTATTAAATAGGCTATTTGCAGCACTTGAGCTAGAAAAAGATTCTGTAGAAATAATGAGAATAATTGATAAATTAGAGAAAATTGGCAAGGAAAATGTTATAAAATGTATACAAGATTTGAATGTAGAAACAGACAAAATAGATAAGATTATGGCATTTATAGAGATTGAGGGCGACACGGATGAGAAACTAAGAAAATTAGAAGCTCTAAACTTTAATAATGAATTGTTTTTAAAAGGTCTAGAAGAACTTAAAGATGTTGTGAAATATATTAGATTATTTGGCGTACCAGACACACATTTTAAGGTTGATTTGACTATTGCTAGGGGGCTCGATTACTATACTGGAACTGTGTATGAAACATTTTTGAATGATTACAGAGAAGTTGGAAGTATTTGTTCTGGAGGAAGATATGATAATTTGGCTGGATTTTACACAGATAAAAAAATGCCAGGAGTCGGTGTCTCGATAGGATTAACAAGGCTATTTTCTAAACTAAATGAGCTAGATATTTTAAAAGAAAAAGAAGAATCTATAGCAAAAGTGCTAGTTGTGTCTATGAATGAAAATATAGATAAAGCATTGGAAGTTGGAGATATGTTTAGAAAAGCTGGAATAAATACTGATGTATATCTAGAAAATAAGAAAATAAAAGCTAAATTTAAATATGCAGACAAACTTAAAATTCCATATGTTGCAATTATTGGAGAAGAGGAAGAAAAGAATGGCACTGTAAGCTTAAAGAATATGGAAAGTGGTGAACAAAAAGAAGTAAAAATAGAAGAAGCAATCAAGGAACTGCTTTAAAACAACCCTTTATGCCTATAAATAAAAGATTTAGTGCAGAGTACAAGAGAGTATAATTACAACATAAATACATAAAAAATATAACCTAAAACTAAAAATAAGGTTATATTTTTTTATGTACAAGAATATATTTATATATAGTAGACTTGTACAGAAAGGGATTATATATGATAAATCTTGCTGTAATAGAATTAAAAGATATTGTTAAATATTTAATTCGCATAACATTGGTTATAGCAATAGTTGTGTTTTTAACTAAGTTTTTTGCTAGTTTTAAAACAAATTTGAATATTGAAAAGAATTCTTTCTTGTCTTGCTTAGATACCGTTGTACCTAGCATAAAAGCGGTAAATAAAAAGGAAGAATCCATTAGCGCAGGTAGCAAAGTAGAGCCATTAAAATTAGCACTAGGAATTGAATTAGGAGTAATTGAAAGTACAGAGCCTAATAGTGAAGATACAGCAGTAGAAGTTACTGAAAGTAGTGAGAATACAAGTGGCGAAAATGAGGAAGAATTACAAGAAGCCGAAACAGGAGTAAAAACAGAAGTTGTTGAAACTAATGTGCCAGAGAAATATACAAGTGAATACAATGGTGTAAAAATTAGAAATGAAACAGATAATATTAAATTAACTGAAGAGATGCTAACTCCTGATGTTAGTGTAAATACAAAAAATATCCTTATATATCATACACATACATGCGAAAGCTACACACCAACAGAAAAGTACTCGTACAAAGCTTCAGGAAATTTTAGAACAAAAGATACAAATTGCAATATGGTAAGGGTTGGAGAAGAACTTACAAAATACATGAAACATTATGGATATAATGTAATACATGATACAACTATATATGATTCTTCCTATAGTGAATCTTATGATAGATCACTAAAAGGGGCGGCAAAACTGCTTGAAGAAAATGAAGACACAGACATAGTGTTTGATATACATAGAGATGCCATAGGAGATAGTTCATATGCCCCAACAGTTAAAATAGGAGATGAAGAAGCCGCTCAAATGATGTTTGTAATAGGAAGCAATGGCGGAGGAAGCGAACATGATAATTGGAATGAGAATTTAAAGCTTGCTATAAAAATACAAGAAAAAGCAAATGAACTTTATCCAGGATTGTTTAAGCCTATAATTTTAAGAGATAGCAGATATAATCAACAGCTCGCAAAAGGAGCGAGTATAATAGAGGTTGGAGCTACAGGCAACACAATGGAGCAATGTTTAGTAAGTATGAAATATTTATCGAAAGTCTTAAGTGAAGTGCTGAAATAAATAAATTAAATAGAAAACAAGTTGATGAATTTCATCAACTTGTTTTTCTGTATCAAAGCTGTAGCTCTTCTTCTACAAATTTTTTGGCTATAGCTGAAGTGGCTGAACATAACTGTTCATAATCTAATGCCTCTCCCGTATACGGAAGTTTCTCAGCAAGATAACCGTTTAGCTTTTGTCTCCAAGTTTTTGGTACTCTCTCATCATAGAGAGGAATTCCGGTATTTGGAAGAACATCTGGCAGCATATCAAGCGTTTCCTGCTTAACGAATCCAGTCTCTAATAATAGAGGATTAATTTCTGTATAACCTCTATGAAGAGCAGCACGATATTCTTTTTCTGGCCAACTCTTTCCAGTATGCCGATTTTTCACAACCTTGTTCTTGGAATCGATTTCAATTCCAGGGATTAAAAAGTCTTCAATAAAATGATAGTCAAAGTAAAGATGACAATACATTCCTAATTTGATAGAATTAGTTCTATCAAATAAATCTTTTTTGACTTTTTCCATATCTGGAACATCAAAACCTTCCAATGATGCTGGAACTCGATAATGGGTAATTGACTTGTTTGCAGATGCCAAGTCAGGAATCAAATTCCCAGCAAAAAATTGGACTGGATCTACCTCATCTTGGATATACCGGTAGACCTCTTCAGCAAAAGCTAAGTGATACAAAATTCCTGGCATATTTATGCCTCCTTTCTTGTGTGCGAATTGTGACATTTCACAAATTCAACAACATTATAACTTAAAGGCTGAATTATGTCAACGCTAGTATTACTTTTATTTGTTGCAGTAGAAAAATTTTTGATAATTTATAGTTCAAATCACATTCCATTCCATAATAAAATGTTATTATTCGCTAAAATGAAACTAAGGCCATGAATCATAGTACTTTTTATTTTACCACTCTACAAAAAAATTCCAAATATTGCTTGACAAATGGAAAACAAAAGCATATAATATATTGTTAGTTGCCTAACAATATATGGAGGTGGTAAATATAGAAAAAAGGGATATAGGACGATGTGTACACATACTATCTAGGCAGATAAAAAGAAAAGTTGACGAATCAGTATCAAAGTATGATGTTACAGCAGTTCAATGTAGTTTTATTGGAATAATTAAAGAATGCTCAAAACATGGAGAAGTTTATGCTAAAAATATAGAAGCAAAATTTAACATGAGAAGAGCAACAGTTGCAGAAATATTAAGCCTAATGGAGAAAAATGGGTTGATAAAAAGAGAGTCAAGCACAGAAGATGCAAGACTTAAAAAAATCATTTTAACTGATAAATCATTGGAGATACAAAGTAGCATAGAAAAAGAAATCGAAAAAGTAGAAAGCATATTAAAAACAGATTTGAGCAAAGAAGAGCTTGCTCAATTCATGAAAACATTAGATAAAATGTCAAAGAACTTAGAATAGAAGATAATGTTTATGCAAAGAAACATTGTCTAAAAAATGTAAAAATTATAGGAGGTAAAAATGATAAAGAAACTAGCAAAATACATAAAAGATTGTAAACGCGATTCAATTTTGACACCAGTTTTTGTTGTTTTGGAAGTCGTTATGGAAGTTATCATACCATTCTTAATGGCAAAAATCATAGATGTTGGTATACAAAATGGCGATGTAAAATACATTCTTGAAATTGGTGTATTATTGATTATATCTGCAATATTATCACTAGCTTTTGGTATGCTATCTGGAAGATTTGCAGCAAAAGCATCAGCTGGATATGCTAAAAATTTAAGAAAAGCTATGTTTGATAAAATTCAAACATATGCGTTTGAAAACATAGATAAATTTTCAACATCAAGTTTAATCACAAGACTTACTACAGATGTTACCAATGTTCAAAATGCTTTTCAAATGATTATCAGAACTTTAGTAAGGGCTCCAATAATGCTTATTTTCGCGCTAATAATGTGCTTTACAATAAGTGCAAAATTGGCTTGTATATTCTTAGTAGCTATTCCAGTTTTAGGATTCCTTTTAATCTTTATTGCTAAAAAAGCACATCCACATTTTGAAAGGGTATTTAAGAAGTACGATGAACTAAACAGAGTTGTACAAGAAGACTTAAGTGGAATTAGAGTAGTAAAAGCATATGCAAAAGAAGACTTAGAAAAAGAAAAATTCAAAAATGTAAATAATGAAGTTTATACAATCTTCAAAAAAGCAGAAAAAATAGTTGCATTTAACTCTCCAATCATGCAATTTACAGTGTATTCATGTATATTATTAATTTCATGGTTTAGTGCACAATTAATAGTTGGCGGAGAAATGCAAACAGGTCAATTATCAAGCATAATAACATATGCTTATCAAATCCTTATGAGCTTAATGATGCTTTCTATGGTATTTGTTATGGTTATTATTGCTCAATCTTCAGCAGAAAGAATTGTAGAAGTTTTAGAAGAAGAACCAGCAATTAAGAATAAAGAAAAAACTATAAAAGAAGTTAAAGACGGTTCAATATCTTTTGAAAATGTAAGTTTTTGCTATAGTGATGAGAAAGATAAAGAAAAATTTGCATTGCGAAATATTAATTTAGAAATTAAACCTGGAGAAACAGTTGGAATTATAGGTGGAACAGGAAGTTCTAAGTCTACATTGGTACAATTAATACCAAGACTTTACGATGCTACCAAAGGAAAAGTTAAAGTTGGTGGTGTTGATGTAAGAAATTACGACATAGATACTCTAAGAGACAGCGTTTCTATGGTATTACAGAAAAATGTTTTGTTCTCAGGAACAATTAGTGAAAACTTAAGGTGGGGAAACAAAGAAGCTGATGACGAAGAACTTGAGAGAGTATGTAAACTTGCACAAGCAGATGATTTTATACAACAATTCCCTGCAAACTATGAGACTGTTTTAGACCAAGGTGGAACAAATGTGTCTGGTGGTCAAAAACAAAGAATATGTATTGCAAGAGCACTTTTGAAGAAACCAAAAATATTAATATTGGATGATTCAACAAGTGCAGTAGATACAAAAACAGATGCATTAATTAGAAAAGCATTTAGAGAAGAAATACCAAATACAACAAAGATAATTATTGCACAAAGAATTAGTTCTATAGAAGATGCAGACAAAATTATAGTGCTAAATGAAGGAAAAATAGACGGAATTGGAACATCAGAAGAATTATTAAAAACAAATAAAATATATAAAGAAGTATATGATTCACAAATGAAAGGAGATGATGAAGAAAATGGAAAAGAAGACTAAAAAATCAAAGACAGTATTAAGACTTTTAAAATATGTATTTACAACATATAAATTGCAATTTTTTATTGTGTTTATAGCAATAATTATAAGTGCATTTGCTAATGTAATGGGAATTCAATTTATCGAAAGATTGATAGACGAATACATAGTGCCATTAATAGGAAATCAAAATCCAGATTTTTCATCTCTACTTCAAGCTATTATATCAATGGGAATAGTGTATATAATAGGTGTACTTGCAACATATATATACAATAGGCTTATGATTAATATTTCTCAAGGAATATTAAATAAAATTCGTACAGAAATGTTTGAGCATATGCAAAGCTTGCCAATAGGATACTTTGACAGCCACTCACATGGAGAAGTTATGAGTACATACACAAATGATGTTGACTCATTAAGACAATGCTTAAGCCAAAGTATTCCACAAGTGTTTTCGGCAGCTGTAACAATGATAACAGTATTAATTTCAATGTTTACAACTAATATTTATTTAACTTTAGTTGTTATAGCAATGGTAATAATAATGACATTTGTATCAAGATATTTAGGAGGAAACAGTTCTAGATATTTCGTAAAACAACAAGAAGATTTAAGTAAAGTAAATGGTTATATTGAAGAAATGATGGAAGGCCAAAAAGTTGTAAAAGTATTCTGTCATGAAGAAGAATCGAAAAAAAAATTTGACGAATTAAATGAAAACCTATGTGATAGTGGTGCTAAAGCAAACACCTATGCAAATATATTAATGCCTTGTATAGCAAACATTGGTAACTTAGGTTATGTACTTGTAGCAGTTATAGGAGGTATATTATCTGTAAATGGTATATTATCAATAGGTAGCATTGCAGCATTCTTACAATATGTAAAAGCATTTACAAATCCACTAAGCCAAGTTTCACAACAAATGAACTTTATTGTTATGGCTTTAGCTGGTGCTGAAAGAATATTTAAATTAATAGATGAAGAGCCAGAAATAGATGAAGGATATGTTACATTAGTTAATGCAAAAATGGAAAATGGAAAAATTGTTGAGACAGAGGAAAGAACAGGACTATGGGCTTGGAAACATCCTCATCATGACGGAAGAATTACATATGCACGATTAAGAGGAAAAGTTACATTTGCTGATGTCGTGTTTGGATATACAGACAAAAAAGTAGTTCTTCACGATATTTCGCTAGAAGCAAAAGAAGGACAGAAAGTAGCATTTGTTGGTGCGACAGGTGCTGGTAAAACAACAATTACAAACTTAATCAACCGTTTTTATGATATACAAGGCGGAAAAATTAGATATGACGGAATAAATATTAGGAAAATAAAGAAAGCAGATTTAAGAAGATCGCTTGGAATGGTATTGCAAGATACAAACTTATTCACAGGAACAATTAAAGACAATATTAGATACTCAAGACCAAATGCTTCTGATGAAGAAGTGTATGCTGCTGCTAAACTTGCAAATGCAGACACATTCATAAAACATCTACCACAAGGATATGATACAGTTATTTCTGGAAGCGGAGAAGGTTTATCACAAGGACAAAGACAATTATTATCAATTGCAAGAGCAGCACTTGATAATGCACCAGTATTAATACTAGATGAAGCAACATCAAGCATTGATACTCGTACAGAAAAAATTGTTCAAGACGGTATGGATAAACTTATGAAAGGTAGAACAGTTTTTGTTATAGCTCATAGATTATCTACAATTAGAAATTCGGATTTAATTATGGTTTTAGACCATGGTAGAATTATAGAAAGAGGAAATCATAATGAGTTAATAGCTAAAAAAGGTATGTATTATGGATTATATACCGGAGCAATTGAAATAGACTAAAATCAAGAACTTGGCCAAAAGGGACACTCCTTTTTGTCCAAGTTCTTGGTCATTTGGGACACTCCTCATTTTTACTATTTACTGAAAATGGGCATAAATGAAGTGTGGTACAGTAAATTAGAACTACTATTAGATTATAAGAGAGTTTAGCAAGCCGTGAATTGTAACATCATTCAAAAAATTTCCAAAAGAAAATCCTAAAAACCCTTGAATAAAAACTATTTGTATAATATTATATAAGAGAATATTGTATAATATACAAAGGAGGAATTGTATGGGTAATATTAAAGTGGATTTCAAAAATGCGAAAGTGTTTGAAAAAAATGTTATGAAATATGCAGAGCAAGTGGCTGAAATACATAAAAAATTGCATGATAAAGCAAATGATGAAAACGAATTTTGTGGGTGGATTAATCTGCCAACAGATTATGATAAAAAAGAATTTGAGAAAATAAAAAAAGCAGCTAAAAAAATACAATCTGATTCTGATGTCTTATTAGTAATAGGAATTGGTGGGTCATATTTAGGTGCTAGAGCGGTTATAGAATCTCTTACAAATACATTTTATAATTTGCAAAGCAAAGAGGATAGAAAGACTCCACAAATACTATATGTTGGAAATAACTTAAGCCCAAATTATATTAATGACTTAATAGATTATGTGGCAGATAAAGATATTTCTTTAAATGTTATATCAAAATCTGGAACGACTACAGAGCCTGCTATTGCTTTTAGAATTTTTAGAGAAATTATGGAGAATAAATATAGCCTTAAAGAAGCTAGAAGCAGAATATATGTAACAACAGATGCTGAGAAAGGGGCCTTAAAGGAACTTTCTAAAAAAGAAAAATACACAACATTTGTAATTCCAGACAATATTGGGGGAAGATATTCAGTTTTAACAGCAGTGGGATTATTACCAATTGCTACAGCAGGAATTGATATAGACGAACTAATGGAGGGTGCGAGACTTGCACAAGATAAATATTCGGATGATAACTTAAAATACAATGAATGCTATAAATATGCGGTTTTAAGAAATATTATGTACGAAAAAGAAAAGAACATAGAAATTCTGGTAACATACGAACCTAAAATGCATTATTTTATAGAATGGTGGAAGCAATTATTTGGAGAAAGCGAAGGAAAAGAATTAAAAGGAATATATCCTTCTGGAGCTGAGTTTACTACAGATTTGCACTCACTAGGACAATATATTCAAGAAGGAAGAAGAAATCTGTTTGAAACTGTTATAAACATAGAAAATCCAGAACGAAACATAGAAATGAAAATGGAAGAAGATGACTTAGATAAGTTAAATTATCTTGCAGGAAAAACTTTAGATTATGTGAATAAAAATGCAATGGAAGGAACAATAGAAGCACATGTTGACGGAGATGTTCCAAATGTGCTAATAAATATGGAAAAATTGGATGCAAATAACTTAGGACAATTAATATATTTCTTTGAATTAGCTTGTAGCATGTCCGGTTCAATATTAGGAGTAAATCCATTCAATCAAC
>CALXZF010000085.1 GCA_944393165.1 uncultured Clostridia bacterium | reverse complement strand
GTAATTTTATTAAAGTTATGTATAATCTAAATACTGAACAAACAATAGTAACTTCTGAAACAACCAGAAAAGTAAAAATGAGAATAGTATCTACAGATTTAAGTACAAAAATGAAATTTGAAGAAGGCGAAGAGGCAACAGCATACAGTCCATACGGACAAGGTTCTGTTGAAATAAAAAAGATAAATTCTAATATAATGCCTATACAAACAGAAAAATATTGGGAATATACTGAAAATGGTATAAAAAATAAGGCTAATAGTGTAGGAAAAACCATAACAGAATTTACTATTAAAAAAGGACAAACAATAAAAATAGGATTTATAGCATTTACAAAGCCAAGTGAAAATACTACATTTACATGTCAAATAAATGATATGGAAAATTCATCTTTAAACATTGCAAGATTTAATAATTTTAACTTAAATCAAAAATACGAGTTTTCTTATACTGCTATGGAAGATGTTGTCTTTAAATATGTTTTAAATGGAAATTCGGCTAATGAAATATTTGAATTTCAATTATGGGCTAATCTAGAAAATGCAGAAGATTACCAACAATACGAAGAACAAAGCTACATCTTAGACATACAAAAGCCTATGCTGTTGGGCGACTACTTCGTAAAAGAAGCAGACGGTTGGAAAGAAGTGCATATATTTGGTTATGTTAATACGAGAGAAGTAGAGAATTTAGGTGTAAGTTTAAATACCTCTAATGGAGAATTTAGAAGATATAACGCATATAACCTAGTTACAGATAGAAAATCTGGTGAGTATTTAAAAATTTTATGTACTCATTTTAAACGTACAGATAGTAGATGGCATGAAAACGAAGGAATATGTGGTTGGGAGACAGGACAAAGTTTCTGCATAGGAACATTTAATACAAATTACGATACAGTAGATAGAATGAAAACATTCTTACAGAACAACGACGTGGGAATATATTATGAATTAGCCACACCAACCAAGCTAGCTTGTACGGAAGAGCAAAGCGCAATCTTAGACCAACTTAGCGAACTAGAACTATTTGCAGGCACAAACAACATCATCACAGCCGAGAGCTTAGCGCTAATGCAAATGCAATACATAGCAGATACACAGTCTTATATAGATAGCAAATTAAGTAATATAAACCAACAAATTTTAGAAATAGCAGGAGGTAATTAAATATGTTTGATATTATAAAAAATGTAATATTAAGTAAAGATTTTGAGCTTAGAGACATTTTATACAAAATAAATAAGATGTGGATAGAAGCACAAATAAGCGAAGAAGAAAAAACAGAGCTAGACGAATTAGCAAGAGAAAATGCAAAGGCCGAAAATAGTTATGCTAGCTTACAAGAGCAAGTAGAAAATATCTACAGTGAGTTAGATAGTATAAAGAGTAGACTAGCTAGTTTAGAAAGTACCGAAGAAGGCTCAGAAACTGAGCCAACTGAGCCAACTGAACCAGATGAATACCCACCTTATAAGCAACCTACTGGAGCACACGATTGCTACAATACAGGAGCAAAAATAACTTTTAAGGGAGAGAAATATACTTGTTTAATTGATGGTTGTGTGTGGAGTCCAGAAGAATATCCAGCAGGTTGGAAAAAAGAAACTGTAGAAAGCGAGGGCTAAGCTATGGAAAAAAGAGATAAAGTAATGGTAGCAGGACTAATTTTAATATTAGTATTCATGTTAATTAACATTTTTTCAACACTGCACACAATGGACGACTACGAAGCAAGAAAAGAAAGTGGAAATGAACGTTGGTTACAAGTAGAAAATAGGATTTTGCAGACAGAAAAGAAAGTACAGCAGTTAGAGGAGGAAATTGAGTCATGGAAGCAATAACACAAATTGGACAAATGCTTGGCACATATGGAGTGAGTGCAGTAATAGTTATTATTTTTTTGTGGGACTATGTGGCAAATAAAAAGAAAAACGTAGAAAATCAAGAAACGATAAAAACTACATTAGAAGTAGTAAAAGAAAGTACAAGTACAATTTCTAACTGTTTAGTAGAAATGCAACAAACTAATCTTAATACTGCAAAATCTTTAGAATTATTGCAACGACAAATGGAGAATACTGACAAGAAGATAGACATATTATTAGAAGGGAGGAAGTAGATATGGAGATAACTTATGTAATTATAATAGCAATAATAGCATACATCTGTGGAGCTATAACAAAGATATTCATAGATGAAATACCTAATAAATACATACCGATACAAAACGTTATAATAGGTATAATTAGTGCAGTTATATGTTATTTTACAGGCATAGAGCCTAACTTGTTACAAGCAATTGTATTATGTTTAGTAGCAACAATGGGTGCAGGTGGTATAGCAGATTTAATAAATATTAAAAATAAGGAGGAATAGCTATGGCAATAAAAGGTATAGACGTAAGTGAGTTTCAAGGCTCAATAGATTGGGCTAAAGTAAAGAAAGATGGAGTAAAATTTGCTATATTAAAACTAGCAAACATATATGATTATGATGCTAATTATAAAGATAGTAAGTTTGATACAAACTATAAAAATGCAAGAGCACAAGGCATAAAAGTTGGAGCTTATATTTATAATTATTGTAATACTACAGATACACTAAAAAAGGGTGTGGAGTGGGCTTTAGATAAGTTAAATGGCAAAGAGCTAGATTTACCAATTTATTTGGATATGGAAGATAAAGATATTCAAGAAGAAACTAAAGAAACTCTAACAAATCAATGCAATGAATTTGCTAAGCAAATAAAAAATGCAGGCTATCAAGCAGGAGTATATGCAAATGTCAATTGGTTAAAAAATGAATTAAATCCAAACGATTTTGATAAAGACGTATCTGTATGGGTTGCACAATACTATAAAGAATGTCAATATGATGGAAAATACGATATATGGCAATATAGCTCATCTGGAAAAGTAGATGGAGTATCTGGCAATTGTGATATGAATTATTTATATAATGAAAGCATTATAAAAGAGTCTAATTCTACAGAAAACACGGACAAAAAATCAGTAGATGAACTAGCACAAGAAGTAATAGATGGCAAATGGGGAGATGGAGAAGATAGAAAAAAGAAGCTAGAAGATGCAGGATATGATTACAATGCTGTCCAAGATAGAGTAAATGAAATACTATCTA
>CALXZF010000084.1 GCA_944393165.1 uncultured Clostridia bacterium | reverse complement strand
ATCTAATATTACATCAACATATTTACCAGTTATTCCATTTTTGACTTTGTTTGAAATTTCTATCCTATATCCTTCAACATTTAGTTTTTTTAATTCATTTAATAAATAATTGTCATCACCGACTATTTCTAGTAATGCTCCAAGTGTCATGTTACCACTTATTCCACTTGAGCAATCAAAATATAATGTTTTCATGTCTTCCTCCATTATCTTTATTTATAATTTTCCATAGTTATACTTTTTGTAAATTAACTTATTCCATACTTTCATGATTAATAAAAAGCATATTATAGCCAAATATTGTCATCCATTTTACCTGACTCCATTTCATCATATAACTTGATTTTATAATTTAATCTATCAAGTGTTTCATTTATTTTCTTCTGTTTGTCAAGTAATTTTCTTCTTTGCTCTTCTAATAGCTCTTTCCTTTGAGCTACTGTATCTTTTCCTTGTCTAAAGAGAGTAACATATTTAAGTAGTATTTCAATTTCCATTCCAGCATCTCTCATACATTTTATAAACTCTATCCACCTACATGATTCTTCATCAAAATCTCTAATTCCGTTTTTATTTCTGGGTATTCTAGTCAAAAGTCCTATTCTTTCATAATATCTTATTGTGTCTTGTGTTAAATTATATTTTTTACTTACTTCTGCTATTGTCATATTTTTTCTTCCTCTCTGCTTTCCTTCTAGTAAAGTTTTTGTCTATTCTCCTAAAGCAGCACTTACTTTTTCTAATTCCTCTCTTATTTTAATATGTTGAGGACAAACTTCTTCACATCTACCACATTTAACACATTCTGCGGCTGATTTTTTGCCTTTCCTGTCAACTAACAAATCCTCTTGATGTTTTGCAGCAGGTTTATTTCCATACAAAGTCAAATAATTCATTGCAGTAAAAGAGCCTGAAATTCCAATGTTCATTGGGCATACTTTTGCACAGTAATTTCATGTTGTACATGGAATTAGAGGAATACTATTTAAAACTCTTTGAGCTTCATCAATTACTTTACTTTCTTCATCAGTTAAGCCATTGAAATCTTTCATATATGAAATATTGTCATCCATTTGCTCTATATTACTCATTCCAGATAAAACTGTAATTACTCCATCTAAACTTGCAGCAAATTTAATAGCCCATGATGCAAAAGATGCATTTTTATCAGCTTTTTTAAATACTTCTTGAACTGGTTCAGGTGGAGTTGCAAGCATTCCTCCTTTTACTGGTTCCATAATAATTACTGGCTTTCCATGTTTTCTTGCCACTTCATAACATCTTCTCGATTGAATTGCATGGTTCTCCCAGTCGGCATAATTTATTTGAAGTTGAACAAATTCCATTTCTGGGTGTTTTGTTAAAATTTCATCCAAAGCTTCTGGTGTTGAGTGGAATGAAAATCCCATATGTTTTATTTTTCCTTCTTCTTTTTTCTCTTTTATCCAATTCCACATATCAAAATCATCGAATACTTTTGTTCTAGATTCTCCTAGATTATGTAATAAATAAAAGTCAAAATATCCTGCTCCTGTTTGTTTTAAAGAAGTTTCAAACTGAGCAATGGCTTCTTCTCTAGTCTTGCAATTAATCCATGCAGCATTTTTAGTTGCAAGTTGAAATTTCTCTCTTGGGTATCTTTCCACAAGTGCTTGTCTTATAGCGTCTTCACTTCCTGCATATGCCCATGCTGTATCAAAATATGTGAAACCCGCATCTAAAAAGTGGTCAACCATTACTTTTGTTTGTTCAATATCAATTTTTCCGTCTTTTTGTGGTAATCTCATAAGTCCAAATCCTAATTTTTTAATCTCTTCTCCTAAATATGCCATTTAAATTCCCTCTTTCTTTATATATTTTGTTATAAAACATTTCCGCTATTTATTATATATCACTTAGAGTCGGCTCCAAGTCAATACTATTTTTTATTTTTTAAACAAAAATTACTCTATACAAAAGTATAAAGTAATTTTATTTTATTATTTATTCATAAATTTCATTCCACTGCTCCAAGCCTGACCAACTTTTTCTCCAATCTTATAATATCCATTTTGGAATTGGTCAAAAACAAAAGCATTTAATTTTGTAGGGTCTACTTTTCCTTTTTCGTCTAGAACATTTTCGTCTGCTAGTACATTTACTATTTCTCCAATAACCCTGAATCCAAATTCATCATTTTGGATTTTTGCAACTTTGCACTCTAGTGTAATTGGATATTCTTCGATAACCGGTGCGTCTACTCTTGTGCTTTTTACAGCATGCATTCCACTTCTTTCAAATTTATCTTCCATTGTGTTTCCAGAAGCTGTTCCAAAGAAGTCTGATTCTTCCAAATGTGGTACATCTGCAACACTTATTGTAAAAGCTCCTCTATTTTTTATGTTTTCGGCTGTTTTATGTGTTTCTGTTATATTTAATGCTACTTTATTATTATCACAAATTCCTCCCCATGCCATGTTCATTACATCTACTTTATCATTTTCTCCATATGTTGCAATCATTAAAACTGGCATTGGAAACAAAAATGGCTTTACACCTAAATCTTTTTTCATGATAATTCCTCCTTTAAAAATAAACTTTAAATACATTAGTACTATATCACAAAATTATAATTTGCACCAGATGTTTTATGGCAAAAATTTTTAATAACTACATATATCTCCATTCTATTTTACACTCAAGCTTGTATAATATGGTGTGTAAAATATAAAATAAGCACACCATATTATACAAAATCTACTATTTTTTCAAGGTCCGCCCTTACACTATGTAATCCTCACATTTTTGACGACCTTAGCAATTTCAGCTTAAAAAGAGACGGTTAGGTCTGTCCCACCGTCTCAGTTTTGGGACAATTGCTCCGTCCCCTTGTCCCATGTCTTGTTATGTTTTCATACTAAATCGTACTATTATATCTGATTATGAAATTTTGCTCGCACATCGAGTGCTCGCAAAATTTTACTTGACATACAATGCTGCACGAGCAGAGTAGGTTCCATAGGAATAATATGGACTGTCACTAGGGCAGTAGGAAGCCGGATAGCTAGAACCAGAAATGTAGTAATAGCCTCCGACGAAGAATTCGAAGATTGATGTTGTACGCTTCTTGGGTCCAATCCCAATAATTTCCGGCTAGGTCGTATATATTATTTGCTGACCAGTAGTCACTAAATCCTGCATTTTGTGGACTACCTGCTCCTTCTATTGCAGCATTTTCTGAACTATTGCTATAGTTTCCCCAACTACTTGAATTACTATCTACTAGAGTTGGGTCATCTACAAATTCCGTTTGCTTTAACCAGTCCATTACTTCGTCCCATTGATTTCCATATATCATTTCACTTTGTGCATATTGGCTATTTGTTACTACTTCACTACATGCTTTCTTTAATCCGTACCATGTCGTATAGTTTTCATTTGCTGCTGTTAATACTGGTTGGTTTCTTTTTATTGTTGGCTTTCCGTCTGTTTCTGTTAATTCATATCTTCCTATATAAAAACCTCCATATTTCGCTATACTTTCATATGTTGCACTATATTCATTTACCATGTCTTGTGCAAAATTTTTTAATATTTCTTCATTACTTCCAGTGTATCCTAATTCACTTTTTAATAAATTTATTCCTCTATTTGCTGTTGTACTTGCATCTCCAGATGTGCTATCCGTTAATATGTCTGGCTCTCTATAGCCAGAATTTGTTCCTGGCACTCCTGATGTTATGCCTCTTAACTTACTATACACATTTGTTGTTGTTTCTTCTTCTCCTAAATCACTTGAACTTAATGGTGTATTTGATGCACTTGTATCATACATTTTTCCTAATGATGTACTATCTACAGGAACCCATACAAATTCATTTGTTCCGTCTGTAATTACTATTCCTTCATCTACTTCTGTTGTTACTTCAAGTACTCCGTCTGCGTTTAATCCGCCTAAGTAAAATCCTCCAGGAATATAAAAAATTTCTTCTTCTCCGTCTGCACTATCATCAACTACTTTTAATGTGTATTCTTCTTTTTCTGCTGTTTCTGCTTTATCTATTAAATTTGCTATTGGTGTTGGCTCTTGCTCTGTTGCATCATATTTTCCTAATACTCCACTTATATAACTATCTACATTTGCAATCGATTCATCTGTATATGCAGTGTCATTTGCATAATAATCTCCTGCCTCTTCAGCTCTGTTTATAAGGCCATTATCTCCAAATGCCATGTTTATTGCTACTACAGCTAAAATGATTAATACTAATATTGTGATTACTAACGCAATTAATGTTATACCGGTATCTTTCCTTAGCTTTGTTACTTTGCTTTGCATATTCTTCTCTCTCCCTACTAATTCTTTCTCGTTTCTTTTGTTTCTCAGCATGATTTTCCCCCTTTTTTTACTTTACTTTGTTTTTGTTTTGAATCTGTTTGGACTATAAATCATAAAACTTTTCTTAATCTTTTAAAACTTTCTAAACCTTCTAAATCTTTCTAATTATTTGAAAATCTCTATATTTTATTCTATTTTAGTATTTACTTATTCTTGCTTTTTTATTCATTTTAGTTGATTTACTTTTAGCCTATATTTATTTTATACTTTTAGTATGCTTTTATCAATACTTTTATTTATATTTTTTTATTTGTCAAATTTCTGTAACATTACTGTAATCTTTTCGTAACAATTTGTTGAATTTTTAAACTTTTTTAAATTGGTTATATTATTTCTTTATATATTTTGTCGTTTTTGCATATCAAGTCTACATTTTTTATAATGTTTGTTTCTATTCATCTTGTTTTTTAACTACAAAAAGGACAGGCTATCATGTAGTAAATTAATTTTTTCTTTACATCTACCACACGCTAGTCTATCCTTTTTATTTGCTTTTATATAATTTTTTACTTTACTAAACTGTTCATTTTGAGCACATCTACCAAAGCCTAATTGGCTTAAGTTTTGGCTCTCTCTCTCTCTCTCTCTTAGAACCTCAATGGTTTTAAAGTTTTTCGTTTCTTTTGTTACCATAATATTTCTCCTTTTGCTTTGGTTTTCTGGTTTCTACTTTACTTCTACATTTTACACTAAACATTTTCAGTTTGCAACACTTTTTTCTTTTAATTGACTAAATCTCTTCAAATTTCATTACAATTCACAGCTAATATTAATTGGCAAAGCAGTGTATATTTTTTATTTCTGTTTGAGTGCTTAAGGTGGGGACCGACAAGTTCACAAACTGTTAACGACACTTTTGTGGAGTTTATACAGTTTGTACGCAGTTGGGGGCCGAAAACAGAAAATACAAAATATACACTGCTTTGCCACAAAAACGGCTGTGAACTGTAACAAATTTCTTATCCCTCTATTGCCTCTAAGTTTGCTTGTCTTTTTATCTTATTAGTTGTTGTTTTAATAAGTGGTTCTTCTGAAATTAGCATTCCTCTTATTGCTTTATATTTTGGCATGATTTTGTTAATATCTTTTATTTTGTCTGAAAGAACTTTACGAATTTCTTCATCAGTCTCTACTTTATATGCTTCTTTCATAATCTCTCTATCAAATATAATTTTAACATTTATTTTAATATCTTCTTTATCATCTGATTGTTTTTTTCCAAATATGAAAGATTCTTTTACACCTTCAATTTTGTTTACTAAGTTTTCCATTTCTTCTGGGAAGATGTTTTTTCCATTCTTTAAAACAATAACGCTTTTCTTTCTTCCACAAATAAATATGTAACCGTCTTCATCTATTTTTGCTAAATCTCCTGTAGCGAACCAACCGTCATTTAATACTTCTTTTGTTGCTTTTTCGTCTCCATAATATTCAAGCATAACATTTGGACCTTTAACAACAAGTTCTCCCATTCCTTCTTCGTTTGCATCTTCTATTTTTGCTTGTATATGAGGAAGTGCTTTACCTATAGAGCCTACTCTAAATGCTTCATCTGTTTCAACCCCTATAACTGGAGATGTTTCAGTTAATCCATATCCTTGACATAAATTAACTCCCCAATCTCTAAAAGCATTTTCTACTTCTGGGTCTAATGCTGCTGCTCCACTAACAAATAGTCGTACACATCCTCCAAAAATGTTGTGAATATCTTTAAATATTTCTTTCTTTTCTGCCATTGTTTTATTTCTATTTTCTTGCATTAATTTTTTTACAGCTTCTAATTTGCCTTCTTTTTCAAGTCCTTTTAAAATAGTTTTATACATGCTTTCGTAAATTGCTGGAACAAAAGATGCAAAGGTTATTTTGTATTCGTTTAAGTTTTCTACTATATGTCTAATGCCTTCACAGAATGATCTTTCTGCTCCTATGTATAGAGAGTATAACATTCCTACTGTGCATTCAAATACATGGTGTAATGGTAAAAATGATAATATTCTATCACTTGAATTAATGTCTAATACAGATGCAAAATCCATTAGATTAGCTGCTAAATTTCTATGGCATAATGCTACTACTTTTGATTTTGATGTTGTTCCTGAAGTAAATAACATGATTTGCATTTCTTCTGGATTTATCTTTGCGTCGATAAATTCTCTATTTCCTTGTTCAACTAGAGTTTTACCAGTTTCTATTAATTCTTTTTGTGAGTATACCCCTTCTATATGTGAATCTAAATCCATTGAAATTAAATGTTTTAGTTTGTTTTTCTCACTATATTTTATTTTCTCAATAATCTCTTGATATTTTTGTGAATAAAATATTGCTTCTACTTCTGACCTTTCTATTACTTCTTCTAATTCATTTGCTGGCAAAGATTTGTCTATTGGAACTACTATTCCTGTACCACAAACAATAGATAAATAAGCTAGTTCCCATTCATATCTGTTTTCTCCAATTACTGCTATTCTTTTATCTTTTAATCCCAAGTCTATTAATGCTGTTCCAAGATAATTAATCATATCTCTTATTTCTTTATGTGTGTAAACCTTATATTTTCCTTCTCCTACTTTTATATTATATCCAGGTCTATCTCCATAAAGTTCTCCTGTTTTGCTTAGCATATCTTTTAAATCTCTAATTTCTAAAACTTCTCTACTCATTTTAACCTCCGTTTTCATTTCTTTATTTGTATTTTCATAAAATTCGACATATATATTATTCTATATATATGTCACATTTCCTACTAATTTGACCCATTATTCATTTTTTAGGATGGATTTCTAATTTTTAACACTATCTAGGATAAAGCTTATCATAAAACTTTTCTGCATACAAGATATTATACATTAATTTGACTCGTATTTTTTTGTTGTGATATAATTTGTTCAAATATTTTTAAGGAAGGAGTGTATGATTATTTAAGCTTTTTTAAATATATCATACAAGATAGAAAATGCATAATGAAACAATAATGCAATATTTTGAATGGTATTTACCAAATGATGCAAGTCTATGGAAAAATGTTTCTCAAGAGGCTCAAAAATTAGAAGAATTAGGAATAACTGCTTTATGGCTTCCTCCTGCTTACAAATCGTCTGAAGGAATTAACGGAGTAGGCTATGCTGTATATGATTTATACGATTTGGGAGAGTTTAATCAAAAAAGTAGTATTCCAACTAAATATGGTACAAAAGACGAATACTTAAGTGCGATTAATACTCTTCATTCAAATAATATTAAGGTTTATGCTGATACTGTATTAAATCATAAATTTGGAGCAGATGAGCTGGAGCAAGTAATCGCTGTTGAAGAGAATCCGTTAGACAGGAATAATACAATAAGCCCTGCAAAATTAATATCAGCATGGACGAAATATACTTTTCCTGGTAGAGGAGATAAATATTCTTCTTTTAAATGGGATTGGACTCATTTTCATGGAGTTGATTGGGATGAAACAAGTGATAGAAAGTCTGTGTATAAGTTTTATGGCAAACATTGGGATAAGCAAGTAGATACTGAAAATGGAAACTTTGATTATTTAATGGGTGCAGATATTGATTTAAATAATTTAGATGTTGTTACTGAACTTACTAATTGGGGAAAATGGTACCTGGATTTTACAAGTATTGACGGTTTTAGATTAGATGCAGTTAAGCATATTCGTGCGGATTTTTACAAAATTTGGCTAGAAAATTTAAGGGAATATTCGAAAAAAGATTTATTTGCTGTTGGAGAGTATTGGTCAAGAGATGTTACTACACTTAATAACTATTTGGCTGAAGTAAACTTTGAAATGAACTTATTTGATGTTCCATTACACTACAATTTTTATGATGCAGCTAACAGTAGTGGAAATTATGATATGAGAAATATATTAAATAATACGCTTCTTAAGTCTAATCCTGAAAAGTCAATAACATTTGTAGATAATCATGATACACAGCCAGGACAATCTTTACAATCTTGGATTCCAGATTGGTTTAAGCCACTTGCTTATTCTATTATACTACTTAGAAACCAAGGTACTCCTTGTGTGTTCTATGGTGATTATTATGGTATTCCTCATGATAACATTTCTAGTAAATCTGATTTTTTAAATTTAGCTTTATATATTAGAAAAAAATATGCTTATGGTAATTTAACCGATTATTTTGATGATTTTAATATTATTGGCTGGACTTTGAGCCGGTGATGATGAACATAAGAATTCTGGTCTCGCTGTTTTATTAAGTGACGGTCCCGGAGGGAATAAAACAATGAATGTTGGAACTAAGTTCTCTGGCACTACATTTTATGATTGTACTGGAAATATTAAGGATAAAGTACTAATTGACGAAAATGGAAATGGAAACTTTAGTGTAAATGGTGGTTCTGTTTCTATATGGATTATGTGCAAATAGATATTTCGTAATAAATATTTTACAACCCACAATAAAAAACTGTGGGTTGCATTTTTATTCTTCTTTATTAATATATATTCTAAATGATATTCTATATGATATATAGTACATTATAGCCATAAGTATTAATAATATAATTATTCCATATTGGTTCATAATATTTTCTATAGTTGCCAAATTTATGTTTAAGCTTGAACTCATTATTAAATACCCTATTCCAAGTACAAGAAGCACTAAAACGAAAACTAATATAAACATTTGAACTCTTCCTTTTTCTGCTCCCCATTTATAAATACTTGGTATTTGTATTGCTTGAATTAGTGATATACCAAACATTCCTCCTATTGTAGTTGCTATTAAACTTCCATAATTTAAATCTATTAGGTTTTCTGGTCTAAAATAATTCATTACATTTCCTATAATTATGGTTAAAACTAATCCTAATATTCCTCCTAAAATTGTAGCTCCAATTGCTAAAATGTATTTTGCTTTTATAATTTCTTTTCTGTTTGTAGGTAATGTTAATATATATTTATTAGACTTTGATATTTCGTCATAGCTGAAAGTCGAAAGTGAAATCATTCCTAGTATAGTACATATTATTATTGGTCCAAAATTAATAGACCCTGTTCCAATAATTGCAATTGCACAAAATATTACAAGAATAAGTAAAGATACTTTATAACTAGATAAGTTATACAAATCTTTTTTTATCAATCCTTTAATCATATTCATTTATTAATCTCTCCTCTTTAATAATTATTTATTTGTAGCATTTTCTCCTTTAATATATAAAAGCATTATGTCTTCAATAGAAGGTTTGTCAATTGTTGCTATATTGTATTTTTGTTTTATTTTATATTTATCATCGGTTAATACTTCATATTGATATTTTTTTTTTTTTTATTTGATATAATCGCCTTTTTCTAATTTTTCAAAATCTTCTTTACTGCATTTTATAATTCCATAGTTTTCTAATAAATCTGTTGTAGCTAAATTAAATATTATTTTTCCGTTTTCGATAAACACAATATAATCTGATATATGCTCCAAATCTGTTGTAATATGCGTTGATAACAAGATAGATCTAGATTCATCTTCTTCTATATATTTTCGAAAAATATCTAAAATTTCATTTCTTACTACTGGGTCTAAACCACTAGTTGGTTCATCCAATATTAGAAGCTGTGGACTATGAGATATCGCTGTTGCAATTTTTAGTTTCATTTTCATACCACTTGAGAATTCTTTAATTAATTTGTTATCTGGTAATTTAAATTGTTTTAGATAAGCGAAATATTTTGTTTCGTCCCATGTTTTATAAAAATCTTTCATAACAGAATTAATTTGTTTTGCAGTTAAATATTCAGACATAAAACTATCATCTAAAACAGCACCAATATTTTCTTTTTCTAGTACTTTAATTGTCCCTTCTGCATTTGTTATGTTTAATATTGTTTTTATTGTTGTAGTTTTTCCAGCTCCGGTTTTCTCCAATTAAGCCTACAATACTGCCTTCAGGCACATTAAAGCTAATATTGTCCAATTTAAAATCTTTATACTTTTTTGTAACATTTTGTAATTCAATGTTATTTCTCATGAATCTTTTCATCCTTTCTTTTAACTAAAATTCTTCATCAAAAATTATTTTAAACAATTCTTTTATTTCATCTTGGCTAATGTTTGAAACTTTAGAAATTTCATAAACTTTTTCTAAAAGATTCTGTATTTCTTTTAATTTTTCTTCTTTTATTAATTCTATATTTTTAGGAGCCACAAAACTGCCCTTACCTTGAACTGTTTTTATATAGCCCTCTTGCTCTAGCTCATCATATGCTCTTTTAACTGTTAAAAAGCTTATTTTCAAATCATTTGCTAAATTTCTAACAGACGGCAGAGCATCTTCTTCTTTTAATTCATTTGAGAATATTGCTTGTTTTATAGCTGTTTTAATTTGCTCATAAATAGGTATACTACTATTATTGCTAATTATAATGTTCATAAGAAAGCCTCCTTTTTGTGATAAAAGTTCGAACTGTTATTATCTGTTATAATTATATTATAACACTGTATGACAATATGTCAATATATTATAAGATAATTTAAAATAAACTCACTTTAATGGACATATATCCAATAAAGTGAGCTTACTTTAAATTACTATTTTTTTATTTTAATTTGTTATATTCTTTGTCCGATACTGGTTCACACCATTCAGAACCTGTATCTTCTCCTGGTACTTCGACAGCCAAATGGCTGAACCAACTATCAGGTGCTGCTCCGTGCCAATATTTTACATTAGCAGGAATAACAACTACATCTCCAGGTTTTAATTCTTGTGCTTCTTTTCCCCATTCTTGATAATATCCTCTACCACCTGTTACGAGTAATATTTGGCCTCCATTCTTACTAGCTTTATGAATATGCCAATTGTTTCTACAACCTGGTTCAAAAGTCACATTTCCAATTGATACCCCCTCTGTAGTTAACATTTTTAAATAGCTTTGTCCTATAAAATATT
>CALXZF010000083.1 GCA_944393165.1 uncultured Clostridia bacterium | reverse complement strand
ACTATGCCAATATTGCGAATGTGTTGTTATAACTATATGTAGTGGTAACCGCATTCACTGCGGTTATTCATTTCCTATACTTATTATACACAGATAATTAAGAAAAGTCAAATAAAATTTCGTAATCAATATTATTTTCTAAAAATAGGCAACAAAAAATCAACCAGATTTTATTTTCTGATTGATTTTTGTATCAATTCTGTTCTGTTACAAATTAACAAAATCCAAATAATAAATTATTAAGATTTTGTTAATTTGCATAACTTATCTGTGATTGGCGTAGCTTCAACAGCTAAGAAAAGTTCGAACAGAAACATCATTGGTACCGATGGTGGGACTCGAACCCACACGGTTTCCCGCCAGATTTTGAATCTGGTGCGTCTGCCAGTTCCGCCACATCGGTATTTTTTTGTTTTTTTCTTGTGACTTATTTATCTTATCAAAAAACGAACTAAAATTCAAGCATTTTAGTTCATTTTTTTAATTTTTTTGTAACTAGGTACTGGTCTAGGCAATATGTATGTTTTAAATTTTGTTTGAGAGCTTAAGGTGGGGACCGACAAGTTTACAAACTGTTATGCGAAAAGAATTTGAGCATTTACAGTTTGTACGCAGTTGGGCCGAAAACAAACATTTACAACATACATATTGCCTAGATTTTATTCAGTAACATTATCCAGTAATATTTTTATAAATTAATATCATTATTTAAAGCATTAATTATTGGTGGAAGCATTTGTTTCTTTCTTGAAACAACATTTTCAAGCATTGCTGTATGATTATCAACAGGTACACCAAATGCTTTTTCAACTACTGGTGCATCATTTCCCAATGATATAATTTTTGAATTTGAATTTATAATATCTGTGGCTGCAAATACATAGAAATCCAAATTTTCTTTTTGTATATCATCATTTATTGCTTGTTCGAAATAAGCTTGGTTTTTGAATATAGAATCCAAATCAGCTGTATTTACTTGAGCAATTCTAAATTTCTTATTTGATTGTTCAAATAGTTTAGAATCTATGTTTATAACTTGCTCTGGTGTAAATTCACTGATATCTGTTCCTGCTTTTAACATATCAACACCAAATTCATTTATATCTAAGCCAGAAATTTTTTCTAATTCTTTAACAACTCTTTTATCATCTTCAGTTGTTGTAGGTGACTTTAGTACTAATGTATCAGATGCGATAGCACTAAGCATTAATGTTGCTATGTTTTTATCTATCTCTACGCCATTTTCTTTATACATTTTAAATAATACTGTTTGTGTACATCCTACTGGCTCAGTTCTATAATATAATTGATATGGTGCCACAAAGTTCATTGTGTGGTGGTCAACAACTTTTAGGATTTTTGCATTTGCTATATTATCTGGTGATTGAGTTGATTCATTGTGATCTACTAATATAACTTCTTGACCATTTTCAACATCTTCTATATATTCTGGTGCTTCTAATCCTAGGTAATCAAGTACATATTGTGTTTCTTTATTTACATTACCTGTTCTTACAGCTTTAACATTTTCATTTCCTAATTTTTTCTCTAAATTTTCCATAACCATAGATGATGTAATTGAGTCTGTATCTGGGTTTTTATGTCCAAAAATTAAAACTTTGTTTTCCATTTATTTACCTCCAATTTATAATTTAATTTCTCTTTACCTGACTTTTTAATTATATCACAAATTGGAAAAATAGTCAAATTTTAGATTATTATGTTAATCGTGCATTTGACTTTTTATTTAACATGCATTTAACTTTTTATTTTACTTAACGACTTCTTATTTTTCATTCTACATCTTATAATTACTATCCCTATAACAACCAATGATAATATAGAACCAACTATAGCAAAAACTTTGTCTTGTATTTCTTGGCTATTATTTACTTGCTCTTCAATATTATTTTCGTTATTCTCATCCGTATTGTTTGCTATTTCTTCATCAGGACTTACTACTTCATCTGTACTCATTTTCTGGATTAAGTTTGCCGCTTCTTCAATATTTTTTTGTTGTTCTTCTACAAATTCAGTTTCTTCATTTTCATTTCTTCTATATGCATTTATATAGTATTTTTTTATAGTTATGTTATCCTCAGCAGTTACTGTTATGGTAATATCATTGTTTCCGTAATCTAGATTTTCATTGCCTTTTATACTAACGCTTGCATTCATACTACTTGGTATTGCAAGCACATTCAAATTTGTTGTATCTTTTGAAACCTCTATTTTATAATGAGTTATATTATCATAAAATTCAGGATTTAATTCATAACCTTCTACAGCAAGCGTCTCTAAGTTCGCGTCAGCTCTTTTAGAATTGTTTGTTTTCGTAACATTTACAACATAATTTTTTACATTTGTTTTGTCAGCTGAAGCAACTTTTATTTTTATTGTGTTTTTTCCATTTTTTAAATTACTATTTCCAGAAACTTTGACCTGTGCATCTCTATTTTCAGGTATAGCAGTCACATCTATATTTTCTGTGTCTTCATCTACAATCAAATAATACTCTTGTATATCAGGCGAAAAATCCGGGTTGATTCCTTCATATCCCAATCTCATAATGTCAAGATTAGCATTATCTGCACTAAGACTAGCATTTTCATTTTCTAAATCCAGCTTTTCTGCCACTTCATTTTCTCCACCTATATTGATGTCCAGATTACTATATTGCGTATCTATTTCTTCTCCTTTTTCATTATAAAACTCTCCTATTACAGAAAATGATGCTATTCCATTTTCTTTTGCTTTAAATTTTAATTCCAATAAATTATCTAATGATTTATTCTTTCCAGTATCAGAAAACCACATATAAATTATTCTATTATCTAAAACATTTACATTATCTTGATTAGAAACACATTCTAATTTGTCATTATCAAAATATATCCAAATCGTAAATGCAGCAATATTTGTATTATCTGCATTTACTCTTATATTAAATTCCTCATCTTTTTCTACAGTGCTTGCATCACTAGTTATCGTAATCTTTGAAACCGCTTGAGCTTTCAAACACAATGCAGAAAGAAGAATAAATAATATTAAATTAAAAACCGTTACAACTTTTCTTTTCATTTTCATCCTTTCTTCCTTGTTACAATTCACAGTTAGTTAATATTTTTGTTTCACTGCTCTATTGTTTGTAATCCTAAAATGTGTCTTTGTATTAATAAACAATCTACAGAGCTTGGATTTTTGTTGTTTTTTCTAACATTTCCGGCTTTTATGAATACTCCAGAAAGTTTTTGCAATTCTAATATATGTCTTTGTATAACTAGCAAGTCTATACTATTTATTTTTCCGTCTCCATTTGCGTCTC
>CALXZF010000082.1 GCA_944393165.1 uncultured Clostridia bacterium | reverse complement strand
TAACAATTGTTTCTAAAACTTGTCTCATAACAAATTTCCTTTCTTTTTATAAGCTATTTTTTAGCTTACGATTTAAAAAAGAAACAAGTATTGCTAGGCGAACAAATAAAAATTTTTGTGATAGTACGAGTTGTACATCGAAAAAATTTTTGTGAAATTCAACAACGCAAGACGAAGTTTATTTTTTAAATCCTAGTTAGCTTTTTCGATTAAAGCTTTAACTGTATCTGTAGGTTTTGCACCATTTTTTATCCATTTTTCAACTTTTTCTTTATCAATAACTATTGTTGATGGCTCAGTCATAGGATTGTATGTTCCTATTTTTTCAATTATTCTTCCGTCTCTTGGACTTCTAGAATCTGCCACAACTATGTGATAAAATGGAGCTTTTTTTGCACCTTGTCTTTGTAATCTTATTTTTACCATTTAAATTCACCTCCTGAAAATTTTGGCAAGAATTATTATTAATGGTTAGAATAATAATTCTTATATATATTTAAAAATTAATATCTAAATTATTTCAGCATATTTTTTAAATCTGCTGGGCTCATGCCTTTCATCATTTTTTTCATGTTCTTTTTATCCTTCATTTGTCTCATCATTTTTTGTGTCATTTCAAAAGATTTCATGAATTTATTTATTTCTTGAACTGAAGTTCCACTTCCTTTAGCAATTCTTAATCTTCTATTTCCATTTAAAAGCTTTGGATTTTGTCTTTCTTCTTTAGTCATAGAAGAAATTATAGCTTCAATTCTTGTAAATTCCTTATCATCTACTTTAACATCTTTTAATGCATTCATTCCAGGAATCATTTTTAACAATGATGAGAAAGATCCCATTTTCTTAATCTGTCTTAGTTGTACTAAATAATCGTCTAGGTCCAAATCTTTTTTCTTTTTAAGCTGCTTTTCTAGTTTTTCTGCTTCTTCTAAATCTATGGCCTCTTCAGCTTTTTCTATAATTGAAAGTACATCTCCCATTCCAAGAATTCTTGATGCCATTCTATCTGGATAGAAAACTTCAATATCACTTAACTTTTCTCCAGTAGCTGCAAATTTAATTGGTCTTCCTGTAATCTTTTTAACAGATATTGCAGCACCACCACGAGTATCACCGTCAAGTTTTGTAAGAACTACACCGTCTATTCCTAATGCTTCATTAAATGCTTTGGCAACATTTACTGCGTCTTGACCAGTCATTGAATCTACAACTAATAAAATTTCATGTGGTTTTACATTTGCTTTTACATTTTTTAGCTCGTTCATAAGCTCTTCGTCTATATGTAAACGACCTGCAGTATCTAGTATTACCACATCATTAAGTTTACTAATTGCAACATCAATTGCTTGCCTTGCAATCTTTACAACATCTTTTGAATTTTCATTTGCGTATACTGGAATATTTAGCTGACCTCCCACAACTTGAAGTTGCTTTATAGCAGCTGGTCTGTACACATCGCATGCAACCAAAAGTGGCTTTTTGCCTTGTTTCCTAAGAAGATTTGCAAGTTTGCCTGCTGTTGTGGTTTTACCAGAACCTTGAAGACCTACAAGCATTATAATTGTTGGTGGATTTGGAGTAAAGTTTATTTTGCTCTCTGTTCCTCCAAGTAATTCAACTAATTCATCTTTAACAATTTTTATAACTTGTTGACCTGGAGTTAATGATTTTAGTACATCTTGCCCTAGAGCTTTTTCTTGTATGGTATTTATAAACTCCTTAACTATTGCATAATTGACATCTGCTTCTAAAAGTGCAAGTTTTACCTCCCTTAACATTTCTTTTAAATCAGATTCAGTAATTCTTGTTTTTCCTCTTAGTTTTCTTGTTACTTCTTGTAACTTAGCAGATAGTCCTTCAAATGCCATAGTTTTTTCCTCCCTACAAAATTAATTTAAACAGATTAGTTCTCTTCTAACATTATTAAGTATTTTTTCAATTTTCTTGTCTGATGAAGCTTCTGTTATTTTGTTTAGTTCTTCTATTATCCCTTGTATTTGTTTCTCTTGTTTCTGCATCTTCTTCATGATTAATAGCTTTTCTTCAAACTCGAAAAGTTTACTTTCCCCCTTTTTTATCATGTCTCTAACTGCTTGTCTTGTAATATTGTTATTTTCGGCTATTTCAGAAAGTGTCAAATCATTGTTATAATAATCATTTATAACTTCATATTGTTTTTCAGTTAAAAGTTTGCCATATATTTGGCATAAAATACTTACTTCTACCTTTTTTTCCATTGTTTCACTTCCTATAATTAGACAAAAATATATTAGCATTAATTTGTAATGCTAATATACTTTACACCATTTTTGTTCATTTGTCAAGTGTTTTAGAGAATTTTTTTCTGTAAACAAAAGGGACACTCCATTCTGTTCACGCTTTAATTCCTTAGCCATTCTACAATTCTGTCTCCTCTTATCGCTCCCCATGGTGAGCCTGTTATTTCGCCTTTCGCTTTATCTATCTGAATTTGTTGTAGGTTGTCTGCATTTGCAAATGCTGATGCACCTATTGTTTCAACACTATTTGGTATATATATTGATGTTAATCCAATGCAATAATTAAATGATCTCCCTATTTCTTTTAAACTATTTGGTAACTGTATTGAAGTCATACTCCTCTTATTATGAAAAGCCATATCCCCAATCTTAGTTATTCCTTCTCTTACTATATACTCACCTGTAATTTCATGATAAATTCCTAAAAGCTCTGTTTTATCTTTATTATATAATTCATTGTTTTCTATAGAATAGTTTGGATTACTTGCATCTATTGTTATTGTTCCATAGTTATTGCCGTATTTAAATATAGGGTGTATTGAACTTACATTTGGGCCTATATATATGTTTTGCAATTGTTATAACAAGTGCTAGAAGGGTTATTCCTCTAGTCCTTTTGATTTCTAATTCATCTATGAAATTTATTTTTTGGCATTTTTTTACTAAACTTGTTTTCTCGTTGTTCATCTTACTGTTTCTTGTCACATTATTCTTTAATTTTCTTTCCATTCCTATTGTCCCCCTATGGTTTTGTATTTTTTATTTGTATATCGTATTTTTCTTGCTATAAATCACAAAAAAGATAAACTGTCATATAGTAAAGTAATTTCTATTACTTCTCTATACGAATGTTTATCTTTCTTTTTTCTTTCAGATAATATTACTGTTATGTTATTTGTGGCATCACAAATAAAGCTTAATTCTTTAAAATCATGCTCTCTCTCTCTCTCTCTCTCTTAGTGTTTCAATACTTTTAAGGCTTTTCGTTTCTTTTGTTGTCATAATCTTCCTCCATACTTTCTTACATATGTAATATATTCATAGTCATATGGATTTTTCTCGTCTTTTATTCCTTTTTCTCTTTCAACTATACTCCATTCATTTTCATCAAATATTGGGAAGTACACATCTCCCTCAAACTCTTGATTTATTTTTGTAATATATAGTTTGTTAGTTTTTGGAAGAAGCAATTTATATATGCTAGCTCCACCTATTACAAAATTCTCTTCATCTGAATTTATATACTCTTCTAATTTATTTACATTATCGATTACTTCTACATTTTCGTCATTTATGTCTAACTCTGCGTCATTGCAAAGCACAATATGTTTTCTATTAGGAAGAACTCTTCCAAGTGATTCAAATGTTTTTCTTCCCATTATAATGTTATGTCCTGTAGTTAATCTTTTAAATCTTTTTAAATCTTCTGGCAAATGCCATATTAATTGATTATCTTTGCCTATAACATTGTTTTTTGCTACTGCTACTATTATACTAAGCATCTTTTGTATCTCCTCTCTCGTGTTATTCTTAAGTTATATATATGTTATCAATTATGCTACAATGTAAATATATTTTAATTATATATCTTCTATCATTTTTATATTTACATATTTATTTTCTATTTTTAATTATAAAATCAACATTCTAGATAGCCACAGGGATTTTACCTATTTTTACATCTTTATTATAATCATACCCTACAACTTCGAAATCTTCAACCCTAAATTCATAAAAATTCTTTATAGGATTATTAATTTTAAGTTTTGGATGTACATCCATAGGCTCCGCTTCTATTAATTTTTCAATAATTGGAATATGTCTATCATAAATATGGCAATCTCCAATATTATGAGTTAAAGTTCCTACTTCCAATCCTGAAACCTGTGCGAACATACATAGCAATGCTGCATATTGCATTGTATTCCAACCATTTGCTGCGAGCATGTCTTGTGAGCGTTGATTTAATATTAAATGTAATTTCCCACCTTTAACTAGCCACTGCGTTCCATATGCACATGGTTCAAGTCTCATATCTTTTAATTCTTCGTGGTTAAATATATTTGTCATAATTCTTCTGCTTGACGGATCATTCTTTAGAAGATATAAAACATAATCCACTTGATCCATTGTTTTTATTCCTTCTTTAGTTTTAAATTCATACTTCTTTCCAAGTTGATACCCATATGCTTTTCCTATAGTTCCATTTTCGTCAATCCATTGGTCCCAAATATGTGAATTTAAATCTTTGACATTATTTGATTTTTTCTGCCATATCCATAAAATTTCATCAATTGCTTTCATCACTGTTTTGCTATTATTTCTTAAAGTAATCATTGGAAATTCTTTTCCCACATCATATACATTGCTAACTCCAACAATTGATACATAGTTAGCCTCTTCACCGTCTTGCCACCTTGTCCTTACATTTGTTCCTTCTGATGAATACCCTTCATTTATAATTTTTTTACATGTTTCGATAAAATGCTTATCTGCTTCAGTCATTTTCTATTCCTCCTTTGATTTGTCCCAGTTTGGTACATATTCTTCTTCATCTTCTCCTAGTTCTTGCATATAGCCATTTTCAAGTTCTAATGTGAACAAAAAGTTTTCTATTTCATTATATTCTTTTTTAGTTAATTTTCTATTTATATACTCGTCTTTTTTTGCTCTGTATGTTGGAAAATATTGTGCCATAACACTTACATATATATCTTCTGGCATATTTTCTTTTATCCATTTTAAAATGTGTTTACTATTTTGCATATGTTTTGGCAATACTAAATGCCTGATTATTACTCCTTTTTGTATTATTCCATTTTCATCAAATTTGGCAGTTCCAACTTGATTATACATTTCTTTTATTGCGCTTGTAGCAATTTCAAAGTATTTATCAACATTAGAATATTTTTTTGATAACATATTCGAATAATATTTTAAGTCAGGTAAATATACATCAACATACCCATTTAAAGCTTTAATTGTTTCTACATTTTCATATCCATTTGTGTTGTATATTATTGGTATGCTTAGTCCGCTTCTTTCTTGCAATTTTTATTGCTTCAATTATTTGATATGCATACATTGTTGGAGTCACAAGGTTTATATTATTCACATTTTTGTTTTGTTGTTTTATAAAAATATCTGCAAGTTCCTCTATTGAAATTTCTTTTCCCTTACCTAATTGACTTATTTCGTAATTTTGACAATATATGCAATTCAAATTACAATAAGAAAAAAATACTGTTCCTGAGCCATTCTTTCCACTTATACATGGCTCTTCATAATTATGTATTGATGCAAGAGCTATTTTTATTTTATCATCACATTTACATCTGCCTCTTTGTCCTTCCGCTCTATTTGCCAAGCATCTATGTGGACAAATCTCGCATCTTTCTAGTTCTTTCATTTTGCATTATCTCCTCCTGTGAACAAAAGGGACTACTTTCTTTTGTTCACGACTCGTTTTTTAGTCGTAAGTATCCTAATTCTATCCACCTGTTGTATGCTAAATTTAAATTGAATAATAATTTTGGTTTAGCTCCAGCCCTATTTTTATCTACCACACAAGCATAATATCTTTCATCAGGGTCTTTATATTTTTCTAATTCATAAAATTTTGTATCTACTTCTTCTAAAGAGTACTGGTATTTGTCCCAATCTTCTCTAATTATCTGCTTTACTAAGCATAATGTGTCCAATACTTCTTTTACTGTTCTACTTACAGCCAAATCATTTACAGTTAAATTAATTGGAATTGTAGTGCTTTCTGCTAATTGCAATGTTGCAAATATGAACATGTTAAAGTTTTGTGCTAAATTTGAAAGTATTGTTGCAGTTCTTTTTATTTCTTCCGCATTTCCAATATTGGCTGTATCTGTTTTTAATGTATCATAAAATACATATTCTATTTGTTCTTTATAATAATAGTTCATTATTACTTTTTGCAACTCATCA
>CALXZF010000081.1 GCA_944393165.1 uncultured Clostridia bacterium | reverse complement strand
GTGCACCAGCTAGTGTAATATGACCTCCACCACCTAGTTTTTCTAATATAACTTGTACATTGATATCTCCAATAGATCTTCCACTAATACAAATCTTATTTCCTAATTTTCCCATAACAAATGATGCGGTTATATCACTAATGGTTAATAACTCATCTGCTGCTTTTGCACATATTAGACTGGCTTCTTTATCCTTTTTTTCATATGTTGCTATTGCTATTGTATCATTTACAATTTCTGCTTTTTTGACAATAGCTGCAATTTTGTTAAAAGTATCTAAATTACTTTGGAACCATTTCTTTACTCGAATAATATTGACACCACATCTACGTAAATATGCAGCTGCTTCAAAGGTTCTGACACCTGTCTTAAAGGTAAAGTTTTTGGTATCCATCATAATTCCTGCATACAAGCTTTCTGCTTCAATTGTTTTTAAATCTACTCTTACTTCCGCATATTGAAGTAACTCTGTTACTAACTCTGCTGCTGAAGATGCATATACCTCTTGGAAGGTTAATGTGGCATTTTCTATATAATCTGCACTTCTTCTGTGATGATCTATAATGACAATCTTATCTGTTCGATTTAACAATTCTGGTGCCTCTACATATGTGGTTTTATGTGTATCTACAACAACCACTAATGTTTCTTTATCTATATTTTCTTCTGCCACTTCTTTTGTAATCAATATATCTTCATATTCTGCTTCTTTTGCAAGTGATTCTTTAAAACTTTGTAATGTATTGGTTTCATTGCTGTCAATAATATATGCTTTTTTGCCTAAGCTTTTTGCTAATCGATAAATTCCCATACTAGATCCCATAGAATCTATATCTGGATTCGTATGCCCCATTACCATTACTTTACTTGCATCTTTTATCAAGTTTTCTAAAGCATGTGCTACCACTCTTGCTTTTACTTTTGTTCTTTTCTCAACTTCTTGTGCTCTTCCGCCATAGAATTTATAGATCTCATTTTCTCTAATAACGGCTTGATCTCCACCACGTCCTAAAACAACATCCATTGCTGCTTGTGCTGATTTATATTTTTCTTTATCTGTCATACCATCATTTGATACTGCTATGCTTAATGTAATCTGTACATTTTCCTTGGTTTTAATATCCTTTACTTTATCTAGAATACTAAATTTATCTTCTTTTACTTTTTCAAAATATCTCTGTTCAAATAAATATACATATCTATCTCTATCAGATTTTATTAATACACCATTTGTTTGATCTGTCCATTCATATATACATTTATCAATTTCTGCTGTAACCTGTGGTTTTTCTTCACTTTCAATTTGTTGCATGGTTTCTTCATAATTATCTATCATGATAATCGTTACACATGATTTTGAATCTTTATATTCCTCTTGTAATTTAACAATTTCTGTTTCATCAATAAAATACAACATAATCATATATTTATCATTATGTCTTTTATCATATTTTCTTGAATGTACAAATTTTCCTACCACTTCATAGTGTTTGTTATTTAATGCTATATGTTTTGAAATTTCTTTTTCTTTTGAGTCATCCTTTTCTGTTTCTTTTATATCTAATTTAATATCCTCAATCAAATTATTTAAATAATTATTGATATCAAATCCTTCAAATTCAGATATGAATTTAGAGCTTCTCCATATAATGTTTCCATTTGACTCCATAATAATCAAAGGAAAAGGAGAATTGATTAAACTACTTTTTGCTGCTGTATCTACTGATAATGTTAAGTCTTGTAAAGTTTCTGATATCTCACTTTTTCTTCTATTATTTGCATAATATGAATACGCCACCACTGCCATAAATATGAATATAGCTGGTACTATCATAATCGTATTTTCTATACAAACAATCACTAACAATATAAAAATAATTGCTAAATATATTTTTGTTTTTGATAACAGTTTATCAAAAACCTTTCGATTTGTATTTTGCATAAATAGATTTCTCCTTATAATTACTCTATTATATTTTACTTAGAAATAGGGAATTTGTCAAGTTGGCAATATTTTTCCCTCTTTTTCAAGCTTTAAAAATATAATCTTTAAATAATTTATGAAATCTATTAAATCAAATAGATTTTTAAAATGCTTTATGATATAATCTATAAAAACAAAAGAGGAGGATTTTTTATGTTAAAAAAGCTCTTAAAAAAAGAAAATGGTTCAATCACTTTATTTATACTACTAGCTATCCTATTTTTTCTAATCGTTATCTTTAGTGTTTTTATAGCTAGCAGTAATAAGGAACAATCTCAAACATCAGAAATTGATAAGATAAAGCAAGAATATGAAGAAGATGTCAGTAATATAGACCAGATATATGATGAAACATTAACTGAAAATTTATTTAGTTTATTAAAAATAGGAGACTATGTAAATTATACTTATAATTCTGTAACAGAAGGGTACAATTTACCATCAACAGAAAGTGGATATAATAATAATCAAACGATAGCACAAACAACTGGATTAAAATGGAGAATTTTAAACATCAACCAAGAAGATAAGACTATAGACTTAATTAGTGAAACAGTAACAAATCAATCATTTTATCTTTGGGGTGCTTTAGGTTATAATAATGGTGTCTATTTACTAAATGATATTTGTAAAACATTATACAGTAATCCTAACATCAATATACATGCAAGAAGTTTAAATATAGAGGATATAGAAAATCAAATGAATACTACAGGTGAAAATATAAAAAACACCTATGTAAATGTTGAAAGTAAACTTCAATATGGTCACACAAAAACATATGGACAAATAGGTTCCGAAACAGAAAACAATACATATTATCCAAATCTTTATGCTAAAGAAAATACTTCTGGAATCAATAGCACAACTACAAAGCAAGATGGAATTAATAATTCTGAAAATGGTTATACAGAAGCAACTTCAGACACTTCTACCTTAGCAGATACTTTAACAGTAACACAAACTTTTTATTATTTTAAAGGATCTACCAGTTCTTGTTTTGATAATTCTACTCTATATGATATGATTTTTAATTCCAGTACTCAATGCTTTCTAGCTTCTAGATTCACTAGTTGTTTCGATTTACATGCTAGCTTTGGGCTTTTTCGTGTAAATAATGGTGATCTTAATGCATCCTATATATTTTACTCAAGTAATAGTAATACTGATAATTCTAACAATTATTCCGGTCGTCTTCGTCCTGTTGTTACTGTAAATATTGATCAAATCTTACCTTGTACCGGAACAACAGCAGATGGAACAGATACAAGTATTCAGCATATGCATCAAATTAAAGGAATATACGAATAAATTAAAAAATATATTGTTTATATAATCATAACCACCAGTAAAACTGGTGGTTTGCTCTTAGCCTAGAAGGCTTTTGTACTGGCACTTCTGGGCTTAAGCCCTACTGAACGGTTTCGCCAACCGCATTTCTTTCTCAGGCTACCACTTAA
>CALXZF010000080.1 GCA_944393165.1 uncultured Clostridia bacterium | reverse complement strand
TCTGCTACTTCTTGATTGTTATCATTTTGAGCTTGCTCTACTTCTTCTCCTGCTCTATCTGTAGATGTTCCATTCATTTGTGCCATAGCTTGAGTTTCATCATTGCCACTAATGAATAAGTATGTGCCAACAGAAGCTAATATCGCAAGAACTACTATAACTGCTACTATAATTGCATTTCTTTTTGCTTTATAGCTCATTTGACTCTTCATAAAATTATTTTCCCCCTTAAACTAATTTTATATTTCCCTTGCTCTAATTATAAGTCTATTTTTGTTACCATTTGTACATGTAATTAAAGTTACTTCTCTTGAGTTCTCTTGAATAGGTTCTAATACAGAAACATCATTAGGGTCTGTTACAAATATATCAAACACCTTATATGTTACTCTGTTTCCATACAAGTCCAAAATAGAAATTTCATCATCTTTTTCAAGTTCATCTATTCTTCCAAACATTGTTCCGTCAATATAATTATGTCCTGCAAGACATAGATTTCCTACCTCATTTACCTTTCCGTTTCCTACTCTTGTAATAGATTTTTCAAGTGAGGTTTCGTTACTTTCTATTAATATTGGATATTCTATATTTATCTTAGAGATTTGAATTGTACCAATTACTTGGTATCCTTCATAATCGATATATGGAACTTGAGAATCATCATCATTATTCTGTATATCGCTATTTATTTGAGAAACAACTTCTTTTACAGCATCTTCATTCTTTTTACGGTCACTATATCTTGTGCCAATAATAATTATCAAAATAATAGCAACAATAATTAGAATAAAAAGTAGTATATTAGTAAACTTTATCTTTTTAGTTTCGCCATGTTTTGTACTTCTCATTTTTAGGCCCTTCTTTTTTTGTTTACTATTTTTCCAACCGCTATTGCAACTATTGCTATAATTACAACACCTAGTGCAATATATAATCCTGTCATATTGTCATATGTAACAGGTAAAGCAGTTGTTACTTCTTCTGTCTTTTCTACTTCTTCTACTATAGTGATTTCTTTTTCGTATGCTGTTAAAATTTGAACATCTACATTTCCAGCGCTATCTTTTAGCCATAAAACATATTGCTCATCTTCTTTAGCACCATATGGCTTTGTGATTTCTAAATTTTCAGCTTGACTCCAATTTTCATCTTTTAGACTTAAAACTAGTGAATTATATAAATCATATAGTTCGCTATAGCTTTGTAATTTTGTGAACATGTCTGTATCTTCATTATATGAACTAATTTCTTGAGTTAAATCTAATAGTCTATTGTATTCTTCAGATGAACCAGCAACAAAGATTTGGTAATAATATTCCACACCTTCTTCTCCGTTAACTCTTATCTTTTCATCTTCAGCACTAGATTCAACTGTTATATTTTTTGAAATGTTTGCTATTGAATCTAATTCTTGAACTGTTTTTACATCGTTAAGTACGATTTGCTCTCCATTTATTAAAACTTCATCTTCTGTTTGAACCCAAATATATGTAGCTTCTGAATTGAAATATTTTGCTTGTAATTCGGCATCTACATATGCTATACTGTTTCCATTTGAGTCTTCAATAGAAGCAATATAGTCTAGGCTTGTTGCATCTGCTGAATTTGCAAATGCGAATTCAAAATTTTTATTTAGCAATCCTTCAACATAGATTAAAAATTGATTATCGTTTTCTTTAACAACTATCATATTTGAAGAATCTGTTGCTAAACTTTTAATTGGTAAAATACTTGCTAGCATAATTAAAACTAATAAAAATGCTACTAATATTTTACAATTTGTCTTAGCCATTTTTTTACCCCCTTCTTTTTACTATATTTTGGCAACCACATTATATAACAAATTAGTAAAAATTGCAACTGTTTTTTGATTTTTTAGACAAGCTTCTTTTTACGGAAGGTTACTATTTACGACCTTAGTTATTATTTTATCAAGAAGCAGAAATGTTTTATTAAAGTATGAGAATATGGAATGGAATGTGATTTGAAGTAGGTATTCTTAAAAAATTTTGTTAGGGAATCTCGCACACTTGTGAGGGCGCTGACAAATTTTTTTTTAGTATACCTATGAAAATCAGCTTGACCGACATATTCGAATTACTTTTATAAAAAGCTACTATTAGATTGTATAGCAAAAGGCTGTAAATCGTAACTATCTAGTAACAAATTTCCGTATAAATATTGACTTTTATAGTAGTTTTATGGTATATATATGTATGTTAGTTATTATGGCCCCTTGGTCAAGCGGTTAAGACGCAGCCCTCTCAAGGCTGAATCATGGGTTCGATTCCCGTAGGGGTCACCAAATTTATCAATGCAAGAGTAGCAAGGATTTGAAGGATTTTTGTTACTCTATTTTTATGCATTAGCACATATTTAAAATCTCTTGCAGTCTTTTATCTTGTTTTGTCAAATACAAATATCCTATTAAAGCCTCAAATCCAGTAGAATACATATATTCTTGAACTGTAGCATTTTTTGGTAAGTGATGATTTTCTGCATTTCTGCCTCTTCTAACTATTTCTATTTCTTTTTCACTTAAATTTTTTTCTATTTTTTCTAATATTTTTGCCTGTGCCCCAGCTTTAACATATTTAATTGATTCGATGTGTAATTTATGTGGTTTTAATTTTGTTGTATTCACTAATTTCATTCTTATGTATAACTCATAAACACAATCACCTATATATGCCCATGTAAGTGGAGACATAGTATTAACTTCTGCTTCATTTTCTGGTCTTTTTATTAGTTCTATCATTATTTTCCTCTTTCTAAACTTATTTTTCCTATTCTTCCATTTCTAAAATCATCAATAATTATTCTTGCTGTTTTGGTTTCGTCTACTTGTCCTCCTGCAATAATGGCTCCTCTTTTCTTGCCAATTAAATGTATTATTTCAAGTATTTTTTCGTTTTCTTGTAATTCGTCATTATTGTTTATGCTAATTATTTCTTCTTCACTTAGCTTATATCTTGCTAAAATATATTCCTTATAATTTTCAAGAAGATATTTTAACAAGTTATATCCAACATCTAATGTATCTAATATATCATCTTTTATACTTCCTGTGTATGCTAAGTTTAAAGCAATTTGTTCGTTTTGAAACTTAGGCCAAAGTACTCCAGGAGTATCTAATAATTCTATATTTTCATTTACTCTTATCCATTGTTTTTGTCTTGTAACACCTGGTTTATTTCCAACTGTTGCAGAATTTTTCTTTGCAATTCTATTTATGAATGATGATTTACCAACATTTGGAATACCTATTATCATTACTTTTATTTTTCTACCAATTCTTCCTTTGGTTTGATATTTTTCTTTATTTTTCTCATAAATGCTTTCTATTTTTTTTATTGATTCTTTTATTCCTTCTCCTGTGTTGCTATTTACTAGTACAGCTTCAACTCCATTATTTTTGAAATATTGTATCCAATTAGCATTTTCTTTAGGGTCTGCTAAATCGTATTTATTTAAAACTATTAATCTATCTTTGTTTTTTATATATTGTGCTATATCTGGATTCTGGCTAGACACTGGTATTCTTGCATCCAATATTTCTACTACAATATCTATTAATTTTAAGTCCTCTATGATTTGTTTTTTAGTTTTTGCCATGTGTCCCGGGAACCAGTTGATATTTGTCGAGTTTTGTCGATTATTTTCCATAACTTTTCACTTCCTTTGCTTTTCTTTTTCGCTTTGCATAGTTAACCCCAAAAAT
>CALXZF010000079.1 GCA_944393165.1 uncultured Clostridia bacterium | reverse complement strand
ATTAGTATGCAACAACAATTTTTTTATTCTCGTCAAATGCCTGTTAAGATTTAACGGAAATTTTTAGAGGATGATTCTACTCTTATAGTTAAAGACTTGGGCTTGAAAATAACAATCGCAAATTATAATGATTGCTATGATGTAACAGTCCATAAGTCAAGACCAGTAGTATTCAGAGAGAATGCATTTGATATGTTTAATTTGCACTATGAAGATTGTGCAGATTACACAAGGTTCTATTTTGAGGATGCGTGTTCTGTGAAGTGCTTTCTGGCAACATTTACGATTTTACATCAGGAATATTTTTCGCAGAAAGCGGAAACAATGACTGTTGCATAAAATTCGAAACGGTTTGCTTGCACATGCAGGCAGACCTATTTTTTTAGCAGACCTATTTTTTTTGCACACAACATTGACATAACTTTCCAAACATAATATAATATTTATGGTTAAATAGGACAATATAAATTCTATTACAGAGGAGGATACAATGGGATTTTTTGACAAGCTAAAACAAGGATTAAGTAAAACAAAGAATTCATTTGAAGAAAAAATTAATAATGTTTTTAGTACTTTTAGAAAAGTAGATGAAGATTTGCTAGAAGAATTAGAAGAAGTATTAATTATGTCTGATGTTGGAGTGGAAACATCTACCAAAATAATTAGCAATTTAAGAGATAGAATAAAGAAAGAAAAATTACAAGAGGCAGAAGAAGTTAAAAATGCTTTAAGAGAAGAAATAAAAGAGATTTTTGATTCTCTTGATAACAACTTACATTTAGAAACAAAACCTTCGGTTATATTAGTTGTTGGCGTAAATGGAGTTGGAAAAACTACATCAATTGGAAAAATGGCAAATAGATTGAAAAAAGACGGGAAAAAAGTTGTAATTGCTGCAGCTGATACTTTTAGGGCAGCAGCAGTTGAACAATTGGAAATATGGGCAAATCGTGCTGGTTGTGAATTAGTAAAAAGAGATGAAGGTGTTGACCCAGCATCTGTAGTATTTGATGCTATAAAGATTACAAAACAGCAAAATGCAGACATACTAATTTGCGATACTGCAGGAAGATTACACAATAAAAAATATTTAATGGACGAGCTTATTAAAATAAAGAAAGTTATAGATAAAGAACTCCCTGATGCGTCTAAAGAAGTTTTAATGGTTTTAGATGCTACTACAGGTCAAAATGCAATAAGTCAAGTAAAAGCATTTAAAGAAACAGTTGATATAACAGGATTAGTACTTACAAAGCTTGACGGAACAGCAAAAGGCGGGGTAGTAATTGGAATTGCAAATGAAAACAAAATGCCAGTGAAGTTTATTGGCGTTGGAGAACAAATAGATGATATGGAAGTATTTAATAGTGAAGATTTTGTAAAGGCCTTAATTTAAGGAGGGACGAGTCTAATGGAAGAAAATAATGCAAAAATGGAAATTGACCCAAATAATAAAAAAGAGAACATGAAAGAAAATAATTCAAATATTAAAATTGACTCAAATAACAAAAAAGAGAGCAAGAAGAACAAAAAAAGAATGTACATTGTTCTACTTTTTATACTGTTAGTATTAATAATTGGGTATATTATTTATAGAGGAGAATACCTAGAGATTTTAGAAATTGGTGAAGAATATGTAAGTATATTCTGGCAAAATGTTAATTATACAGCTATAACTTTTGGCATTAATTTTATTTTCCTATTTATTGTAATTTATTTAAATAATAATAGGATTAAAAAAGCGTTAAAACCATTTTTCGAAAATGAAAAAATAAAGATGCCTAAGCTTCCAAATAAATCAATTTCGTTTATAATTTCAGTAATTGTAAGTGCATTTACTTCAGAAGTCATACTAAATCAATATATGTTGTTTACAAATGCTACATCATTTGAAATAAGTGATCCAGTATTTGGGCTAGATATTGGCTATTTTATGTTTCAAAAACCATTTATTGAAACAATGTTGATTTATGCTATTTTACTAGTTATTGGCTTAACTATATATAATGTAATATACTATATAGCAGTATTTAACATTTGTTTTGACGGTGTGGATAGAGAGATTTTAAAGAAAAGCAAATTGTTAAAACAATTATTTACAAACATTAAAATTCTAGCTATATTAATTGCAGGTTTTGTATTACTAAAAACACAAGATATTGGATTTGATAGATTTTTGAATTTACAAGAAGATACAACATATTCAATTTATGGTGCAGGAGTAACTGATATCACAATTAAACTATGGGGATATAGAATCCTTCCAATACTAATCATATTATCAGTATTTATGGCAATACGAGCATTTAATAATGGAAAAAATAAAAAAGTTATTATGTGGGTATTTGTTGTACCAGTTTATCTAATTATTTTATTAATTGTTATGGCCTTGTTCCAAGCAATATTTGTAACACCAAATGAATTAGATAGAGAAGAAAATAATATTCAAAATAATATAACCTATACTAAAGAAGCATATGGAATTAATGCAAATGTATTTACTATAGAAAATGGCGGAGAAACCGTAACAGAAGACATGCTAAAAGAGTATACAGAAACTATTGATAATATTGTCATTGTGGATAAAGCAACTGTTTTAAAAGATTTAAATACAGTACAAACTGAAAAAGGTTACTATACTTATGACACAGCTAAAATATCAAGTTATAGAGTGGACGGCAAGCAATATTTGGCATATGTTTCGCCAAGAGAAATTTCAAACGAAAATGGAACATATAATAATCAAACATATGAATATACTCATGGATATGGCATAGTACTTACATCTGCAACAGAAACAGATAGTAATGGAAATCTTTTGAAATTACAAAAGAATTTCAATACTGCAGATACAGACTTAGTCGCAGTTAAAGAACCTAGAATTTATTTTGGTTTACAAACAAACAATAATGTTGTAACAAATAGCAAGAATAGAAAAGAATTTGATTATCCAGCATCTAGTACTACAAATGCAGAAAATGTATATGAAGGAGATGCAGGATTAAGCCTAAACTTTATTGATAGATTTATATTAGGAATAAAAGAGGGAGATTTGAATTTGGCTTTCTCATCTAATGTAAACAGTGATAGCAAAATATTAACAAACAGAAATATAATAGAAAGAGCTAAAACATTAATGCCATATTTGCTATATGATGAAAGTCCTTACATGGTAGTTAATGACGACGGAGAGCTCATATGGGTACTTGATGCATATACAACATCAAATAATTATCCATATTCACAAAAAACTACAATTCAACTTGACACATTAAACAAATTGGAATTAAATTATATTAGAAACTCAGTTAAAGTTTTAATAAATGCATATGACGGAACAATCAAATTTTATATAACAGATATATCAGACCCTATAGCAAGTGCGTATGAAAAAATATATCCAGATTTATTTGTCGATAAAGATGAACAAATACCTAGTGATATAAGTAGCCAGTTCATATATCCAGAATTTTTATATAATATTCAAGCTGAAATAGTACAAAGATACCATGACATTCAACCCGATGTATTATATAGAGGCGATGATGTATGGGATGTTGCTACACATAATACAGGTAGAGTATCTACAAAAACTGGTGTTGATATAGAACCATACTATACAGTGGTAAAAACTGTTGATTCTAGTGAGAGCAAACTTGGATTGGTTATACCATTTACACCAACTGAAAAACAAAATATAACATCATATATGGTTGCAACATATGAAGGTGGAGTTCCAAATCTTACTATATATAAATTTGCTTCAGACAGTAATATTTTAGGACCAATGCAATTAGACACACAAATTGAACAAGATGAAGATATATCTAGTGAGCTTGAATCTTTAAATGTTACAGGTACAAGAATTACAAAAAATATGATTATAGTTCCACTTGATAATACTCTTCTTTATGTTGAGCCAGTATATCAAGAATATATAAATGAAGAAGATTCTGTGCCAACTTTAAGAAAAGTAATTGTTGCATCAGGAAATAAAGTGGCTATTGGAGATAACTTAGATGAAGCTTTAAGAAATTTAGTTTCTCAATATGCAGTAAATATTGAAGTGGAAAATACAGATAGTGTAGATGATTTGGTACAAGCAGTAATAAAAGCAAATAATAATTTGAAAGAATCTACTTCAAATTCAGATTATGAAATGATAGGAAAAGATATACAAAGACTTCAAGAGTTAATAGACCAATTAGAAATAGTGGCTGAAGAAGAAAAAGAAGATGAAATGCAAAATAATATTTTAACAAATGATATTTCAAATGAAATAATTGACAGTAATATTTTAGCGAATGAAGTGGTACAATAAATGTAAAAGATTTATTAAAAAAGGAGGGATAGATTATATTTTTATAAAAAATTATAATCTATTCCTAATTTTTATTGTATAGAAAATTTCTCATTTTCTATTGAGTGACAAGAACAACAAAAAAGGATAATCTCCTTGTTGTAATAAAAAAATATTAGGTTTGGAAAAAAACTTAAGGAAAGGATTGGAAACAATGAAAATAACAAAAGTTGAAGCTCTAAACAAAATAGCAATTGAAGTAAGAAAAGGAATAATAGAAGAGGTGTATAGCGCAAAGTCTGGACATCCAGGAGGGGCGCTATCTTGCGCTGATATACTAACAGTACTATATTTTAATCAAATGAATATTGATTCTAAAAAGCCAAATGATCCAAACAGAGATAGGTTAGTGTTATCAAAAGGACATGCTGTTGCAGCTCTATATAGTATTCTTGCACAAAAAGGGTATTTTGACAAAGAGTTATTGAAAACATTTAGAAAAACAGGAAGTAACTTACAAGGTCACCCAGATATGAACAAAGTTCCTGGAGTGGATATGACAACAGGCTCTTTAGGGCAAGGAATTTCAGCAGCAGTTGGAATGGCTATTGCATCAAAAATGGATGATGCAGGGTGCAGGATATATTGCATTTTGGGAGACGGAGAAATTGAAGAAGGACAAGTTTGGGAAGCGTTAGTGTGTGCTAGCAAATATAAGCTCGATAACCTTTGTGTGATACTAGATAATAATAATTTACAAATAGACGGAGATATTGACACAGTAGGAGGAATGAATAATATAACAGAAAAATTCCAAAGTTTTGGATTTAATACTATTACTGTAAATGGACATAACATAGACAGTCTTATAGATGCGTTTACAACAGCAAAACAAACAAAAGGAAAACCTACAATTATAATTGCGAAAACAATAAAAGGAAAAGGTGTATCTTTTATGGAGAACCATGTAGAATGGCATGGAAAAGCACCTAGTGAAGAAGAGTATTTAAGAGCAATGGATGAACTTAATAGCGCAGAGCTAGAGTAAATAGCTGTATTTATATATTATGTAATAACTGAATAATAAAACATGTTATACATGCTAGATATGCTTAAGAAGTACATGTTTTGCAAAAATAATTGAAAGGAATGTTGAAAAATGAATATGGATAAAAAAATTGCTACAAGGCAAAGTTATGGAGAAGAACTAGTAAAGTTAGGAGAAGAAAATGAAAATATAGTAGTACTTGATGCAGATTTATCAACTGCAACTAAAACAAGACTTTTTGCTGATAAATTCCCAGATAGATTTATAAATGTTGGAATTGCAGAGCAAAATCTAATGGGAATAGCAGCAGGACTTTCTACATTTGGTAAAATACCATATGCGAGCACATTTGCAGTTTTTGCAGCAGGAAGAGCATATGAGCAAATACGAAATAGCATAGCATATCCAAATTTAAATGTGAAAATTTGCGCAACACATGCTGGAATCACTGTTGGCGAGGACGGGGCAACTCACCAAATGTTAGAAGATATAGGACTTATGAGAGGACTTCCTAATATGACTGTAATTAGTACATCTGATGATATTCAAACCAAATGGGCTGTTAGAGAAATTTCTAAAATAAAAGGACCAGTTTATTTAAGATTATGCAGAATGGCGACTCCAATTATATATGATGTTAATAATGAATTTGAAATCGGCAAAGGAATACAACATGGAAATGGAAAAGATGCAAGCATTATTGCAACAGGGGTAACAGTATCTGAGGCATTAAAAGCTCAAGAGATTTTAAAGGAAAATGGTGTGGATGTAAGGGTAATAGATATTCATACTATAAAGCCAATAGATAAAGAATTAATTATAAAGTGTGCTAAAGAGACAAAGAAAATAATTACAGTAGAAGACCACAGCATAATTGGTGGCCTTGGAACAGCAGTATGTGATGTATTAGCTGAAGAGTATCCAGCAAAAGTTGAAAAAATGGGTGTTCCAGATTGCTTTGGAAGAAGCGGAAAAGCAGAAGAACTATTAAAATATTTTAAGATAGACAGTGTGGCTATTGTAAACAAAGTTTTGAATTAATACTTGGGCTAAACAAACTGGCAATAGTACACAAAATTCAAAACTATATTTGCTTATGAAGTAGATTATATATTTTTTATTTTTATTGAAGTCTTAAGGTGGGGACCAACAATTTACAAACTGTGGAAAAATTACTCTTTAAGAAAAATTTATTTTTCTTAAAGGTTGAAGATTGTAATTTTTACTACAGTTTGTTTGCAGTTGGGGGACGGAAATAAAAATCAAAAATATATAATCTACTTCATTTTATTAATATATCTTGATGCGTACTACTGCTGATTTTATTTAGCCCAAGTTTCTGGTGTAGTAGAAAAAATGAGGAATTTAGAGGAATTTTAAGTTAAAACAACATAAATAATTCTTATAGAAAAATTTATGTTGTTTTTTGTTAAAAAAAGTATTGCAAATATTTTTTTTTATTGTTATGATATAAAAGTAAATTGCTAGACAAAAGGAGATTAATATGATTGAGTTTAGGAATGTAACTAAAAAATATGATACAGGAACAGAAGCTGTTCACAATGCTAATTTTAAAATAGATAAGGGAGAGTTTGCTTTCTTGGTAGGAAGTTCAGGCTCTGGAAAATCAACTTTAATAAAACTTATTTTGAAAGAAGAAGAGCCTACATCAGGCCATATTATAATAAATGGAAAAGATACTACATTTTTAAAACCTAAAAGAGTTCCATATTTAAGAAGAAGTATGGGAGTTGTGTTTCAAGACTTTAGGTTGTTGCCAGACAGAACAGTATATGACAATGTGGCATATGCGATGTATATTGTAAGATCTACACCAAAGCATATTAGAAGACAAGTTCCAATGGTATTATCTTTAGTTGGATTAAGTGATAAAGCTAAAGTATATCCAAATGAGCTTTCTGGTGGTGAGCAACAAAGAGTTGCTTTGGCAAGAGCTTTGGTTAATAATCCTTCTATGATTATTGCAGATGAGCCTACTGGAAACTTGGACCCAGATACTGCATGGGAAATTATGACTTTATTAAATGATATTAATGCTAGAGGAACAACAGTTGTAGTAGCAACACATGCTAAAGATATAGTAGATAGAATGAAGAAGAGAGTTATTCAAATTGAAAAAGGCAATATTATAAGAGATGATAAAAAAGGTGGGTATGATAGTGAGATATAGTATTTTTGGTTATTTAATAGGGGAAGGTTTTAGAAACTTTTTTAAGAACAAAAAATCTACAGCTGCTTCAATTATTATAATGTGTGCAACAATGTTTATATTTGGAATATTTTTCTTAATTGGAGAAAATGTAAATTATATAATTGAACAAGTTCAATCAGATCAAGCAATGCAAATATTTATTAATCCAGATGCAACACCAGAACAAGAAACAGAGCTAGGAAACAAAATAAGAGATACACAATATGTAAATACTACAGAATATGTTTCTCAAGAACAAGCTTTAAATGAAATGAAAGAATGGCTTGGAGAAGATTCAGCACTTCTTGACCCTTACTCAGGTGAAGATAATCCATTTAAAGCATCATATGTTATTACTTTAACAGATTTGACTAAGAGTGATGAAGTTAAAAATCAAATTTATACATATGAAAATGTAGCAAGTATACAAGTTGGAAATGAAACAATAAATAGATTAGTAGATATTGCAAATGGAATTAGAACTGCAACAGGAGTTATTTTAATATTATTAATATTAATTTCATTATTTATTATTGCAAACACAATAAAACTTACAGTTCATGCAAGAAGAAAAGAAATTTCAATTATGAAATATGTTGGAGCAACAAATGGATTTATCAGGTGGCCATTTATGGTAGAAGGTATTATAATAGGAATTGTATCAGCATTAATTACAGTTGTAATACTTGGATTTACATATAATTTTATAGCTGACGGAATTGCACAAAATGGAACAATGGTAACAATGGGACTTGGCTTATTAAGTTTCTCTGACATGCTTTCTATGCTACTTACAGTTTACATTATAATGGGAATGGGAATTGGTGCTATTGGTAGTGCTATTTCAATGAAGAAATATTTGGAAGTTTAAAAAATGTATAATAAACAAATTTTAGATAAAAAATAAAGGAGAGATTGCATATGATGAAAAAATTTTTGGCAGTAGTGCTGGTATGTGTGTTTATGTGTGTTTATACAATTCCAGCGATTGCAGCAAGTGTTTCTGAACTGGAAGACAAAAAAGATGAATTAGAAAGTCAAAAGCAAGAAGTTCAGGATCAAAAAGAGGCTGTAAGTGCAGAAAGAGAATCTGTAATGGACGAAGTAATTGATTTAACAGCTCAAATAGCGGAATATGAATCTCAAATATCAGAATTAAATGATAAAATAGATTCATTAGAAACTTCTATTGACAGCACAGAAAAAGAAATAGAGCAATTAGAAAAAGAGACAAAAGAAAAAGAACAACTATTGTTAGATAGATTAGTTGCAATGTATGAAAAAGGGCAAACTACATATTTGGATGTATTACTATCATCTGAAGATATTACAACTTTAATTTCTAACTATTATAGAATAGAAGAAATGGCAGAAGCAGATCAAGCTGTTATAGATTCAATAAAAGAAAAACAAGCTGAGACAGAAACTAAAAAACAACAATTAGAAAAAGAAAAAAATGAAGTAGATGAATCTAAGAAAGAAGTGGAACAAAAAAATAAAAGCCTAGAAACTGCAAGAGCTGAAAAACAATCTAAGGTAAATAGTTTGGCAGCACAAGAAGATGAATTACAATCACAAATAGATGAATTCGAAGCTGCAATACAAGATGCACAAGATGAAATAGAAGCAGCAATCGCATCTGCAAATAATTCAGGTGGCGGATACAGTGGTAGCTTTGAAGGAATGTTTGATTGGCCAATAAGCTATTCTGCTGCAAACTACAATATTATAACATCTGTATTTGGATATAGAGATGCGCCAACAGCAGGAGCTTCTAGTAACCATGGCGCAATAGATATTGCAGTAAGATACACACCTGTATATGCACCAGCAGCGGGAAAAGTAATAATTGCAAGAAGTCTTTCTGGATATGGAAATTATGTTATGATAGACCATGGTGACGGATATTACACTGGATTTGGTCATTTATCATCATTTAATGTAAGTGCAGGACAAACTGTATCAAGAGGACAACAAATTGCTGTATCTGGAAATACAGGAATATCAACAGGACCTCATTTACATTATGAAGTATACATAGGTGGAACAGCAAATTCATATAGAGTTGACCCACTACAATATACAAGTCACCCAAGCTTGATATATTATTAAAATATTACATAAAAATAAAATAGGCTCATAGGTAAGCTAACAAGATTGGCTTGCCTATGAGGCATATAGGTTTATAGGTACTTCCAAAAAACCTAAATCTAATAAAAGGATGATTGGCAAATATGAAGAAAAAAGTAATTTCTATTATATTAATTTTTTTAGTATTGCAGTATTTTTGTACATTTGTATTTGCTGAGAATTCTCTTACAAATGAAATTACAAATAGTGTAGTAAATGAAGTCGATTTAGAAGCACAGAAAGAAGAAGTAGAAAACAAAATAGAAGAGACAAATACAAAACTAGAATATGTTCAAGATGAACTTTCATCAACAATGTTAAAAGTGCAAGAGACTGAAGATAAAATAATGCAATATGAAAATGAAATTGAAGAACTAGGACAAAAAATGGATGCTCTTCAAGCATCAATAGATGAAGCAAATCAAAAAATACAAATAGCTTCACAAAACTATCAAGAAAAAAGTGATTTACTTGCTAAAAGATTAGTCGCAATATATGAAGCTGGAGACACACAATATCTTGATGTATTGTTAAAATCTAAAAGTGTTACGGATTTTATATCTAAATATTATATTATACAAGAAATAGCAGAATATGACGGTATATTAATAAATCAAATAGAAGAAGAGAAAAACAATATTGAAACAACAAGACAAAAATTAGAAAATGAACAAGCAGAAATTAAAATTATTAAATCAAGAAGTGAGCAAACATCAATAGTATTAAGCAATATGAAAACATTGCAACAAAGTTATATAAATGATTTATCAGAAGGAGAGAAAGTACTTCAAGAGCAAATTACTGCATATAAAAAAGAACAACAAGAAATAGAAGAGCAAATAATGTTAGCAACAAATGGATTTTCTCCAGATATTCAATACACAGGAGGAGAAATGTTATGGCCAGTTGCAATTAGTGGAACAGTAATTACATCTGGTTATGGAGTAAGAGAACATCCAATACAAGGTGTTGTAAAAGAGCATACTGGATTGGATATAGGCAATGCTCCTTTAGGAACACCAGTTGTTGCTGCTGCAGACGGAGTTGTATCATATGCGGGTTGGCTTGGCGGTTATGGCAATTGCGTAATGATAAATCATGGAAATGGAATTGTTACACTTTATGGACATGGAAATAAGATTTTAACATCCGTAAATACAGAAGTAAAACAAGGAGACACCATAATGGAAGTTGGTTCAACAGGAAATTCGACAGGACCTCATTTACATTTTGAAGTTAGAGTAAATGGAGAATATGCAAACCCATTGAACTTTGTAAAAGCACCATAAAATATGAATAGTTGCAAAGGAGTGTATATTTTGTGTTTTCTGTTTTCGGCTCCCTACATCGTACAAACTGTAAATGCTTAAATTCTTTTCGAATAACAGTTTGTAACCCACCTTCAGCACTCAAACAGAAATAAAAAATATATACTCCTTTTTATATTAGCATCAGGTTGTAAATCGTAACATAATATAATAAGGAAGTAAGAGAGGATTAAGAAAGGACTTGATAAAATAATGAATACGAGTAAAGGACAGAAAATTTATAATGTAATAATGCTAATAGTTATTACAGCTTTAATATCTTCTATAGTTACAGCAATAGTTGTAAGTGAGAAAATAACATCATCTTCAAGCTTAAAAAGTATTGCGGAAGGTGACGGCACAACAGGAATAGAGACTACACTTGCATCAATTAGAACCATATTAGAAAATGAATATATAGGAGAACTTGATGATGAAGAAATGCTACAAATGGCTATTAAGGGTTATGTAGCAGGTGTTGGCGACGAATATACTGTATATTATACACCAGAAGAAATGCAACAAGAATATGATACAGCAATGGGGAATTATGTAGGTATTGGAATATACATGGTTGTAAACTATGAAGAAGGAACAATCACAGTTATTGAGCCAATGGAAGGTTCACCAGCAGAACAAGCCGGCATAAAAGAAGGCGATATTATATATAAAGTAGAAGACGAAGAAGTTACAGCTGAAAATGTGGAAACTATGTCTAATAAAATCAAAGGAGAAGAAGGAACAAAAGTTAAACTCGGAATTAGAAGAGATGATGAAGAATTTGAAGTTGAAGTAGAAAGAAAGAGAATAGAAGTAAGTCATATTGAATCAAGAATGTTGGACAATAATATTGCATATATCCAAATTTTAGATTTTGACGGAGGGGTTGCAGAAGAGTTTAAAGAAAACTATCAAAACCTTGAGTCACAAGGAGCTCAGTCTTTAATTATAGACTTGCGTGGAAACGGCGGAGGAGTTGTAGACGAAGCAATAGATATACTAGAAATGATTTGTGACAAAGATAGTACTTTGTTAATAGAAACAGATAAAGACGGAAAAGAAACAATAACAAAATCTGAAGAAGAACCAATAATAAATATGCCAATAGTTGTTTTGGTAAATGGAAATTCAGCTAGTGCATCTGAGATAATGGCAGGAGCATTGAAAGACCACAATAAAGCAACAATAATTGGAACACAAACATATGGAAAAGGTGTAATACAAACTCTTATGAGATTAACTGACGGAAGCGGTTTAAAAACAACCACAGAAGAATACTGTACACCAAATAGAAACAAGATAAATAAAGTAGGAATAGAACCTAATATTGTTGTAGAATTACCAGAGGATATAGAAGAGCTTACAGATGAAAATGACACACAATTACAGAGGGCAATAGAAGAATTAACAAAATAAAGAAGTAAAAAAGAAAATAGGCATAAAAGCATAAAAATATATAGGGGTGAAAATCGGTGACTAGCTTTGCATTAAAAATAATAGCTTTAATATGTATGTTTTGCGACCATTTGGGAAATGCATATTTGGGACATTTTAGTTTCTTAAATTTAATAGGAAGATGTGCATTTCCTATATTTGCCTTCCAAATAAGTGAAGGATATATACATACTAGCAACATAAAGAAATATTTTTTAAGAATTTCATTGTTTGCGCTAATTTCGCAAATACCATTTTCATTATTCATGGTAAATGTTATGCATTCAAGCCCATTTTCTTTAAATGTATTTTTTACATTACTTTTGGGGCTAATAGCAATCTATTTATATGATTATACAACAAAAATTTTTAATTCAAATACTTCTATGAATGGTATTTCAAAGAAAAATAAGAATTCATTCATGAAAATAATCGGCATAGGATTAGGATTACTTATTGTTGGATTATTAGCATATATAGCAGAGATACTCCATACAGATTATGGATATTGGGGCGTAATCATAGTATTTATGTTTTATATATTTAAAAATAAAAAAATTATTTCAACATTAGCATTTTTGGCGCTTTGCATATTAAAATATATTGAATCAATCATGCAGACAAATTTCAATATTATATACATTTTGGTAACTTTATTTACATTTTTACCTATAATTTTTATTGATGCATATAACGGAAAACAAGGACCGAAAATAAAATATTTACTTTATATTTTCTATCCAGTACACCTATTAATATTAGCTTTAATTTTCAACTAGTGAACAAAAGGGACACTCAAATTTGTTCACGGTGCTGAATTTGGCCAAAGGGGACACTCATTTTTGTCCAAGTTCTCGGCAAAAAGGGACATACCTTATCTTATGATTTATGCATAGAAGGGTGTGCTTCAGCATAAAATGTCGAAAAAAGGTCGAACGATTTATGTTGAAATATGTTAAAAAACATGATACAACAACGCCTGCCCTCATTGTGACAAAAAAATTAACTTCACTACTTGAATTTTACATGTATTTATGGTAACATATTAATGTCAAATTTAAAAACTGAAATAAAGGACAAGGTAAATATATAAACTGTCATACAGAGAGCCATGTAAGCTGAGATTTGGTAGATAAAAATATATTTATTATCACCTTTTAGTTGCTTTACTGAACAAAATTATATTTAAGTAGGTTAAGTCGTATTTCTGCGTTAAAGAAAATAGAGAGAAAAGAAATTTTTTGTTCTAAGTATGAGCAATCAAGAACAGAACAAAGGTAGATATAAATTCTTTTAAAATAGGTGGTACCGCGGAAATTAAAAGCTATTTCGTCCTAGAACGAAGTGGCTTTTTTGTATAATATGCATAATAATAGAATTTTATTAAGTTTCTATTGTTAAAGAACAAATAGGCTTAGCTCGCCATTTGTTCATGCTATATAAATAAAAAATATTACAAGGAGGAGTTATTCATGAGTGAAGAAAAAAAGGATTATGGAAAAACACTTAATTTGCCTTCAACAGATTTTCCAATGAGAGCAAATTTGCCAGAGAGGGAGCCTCAAATTCAAAAAGATATTTTTGAAAATGGGTTATATGAAAAAATATTAAAGAAAAATGAAGGGCATAAAACATTTGTATTACATGACGGTCCTCCATATGCGAATGGAGAAATTCATGCTGGACATGCCTTAAATAAAATTCTAAAAGATACTATTGTAAGATATAAATCTTTAAAAGGATTTTATGCACCATATATACCAGGATATGATACACATGGTATGCCAACTGAGAAAAAGGCTATAGAAAAATTAGGACTAGACAGAAATAAAATCCCTGTTACTAAGTTTAGAGACACATGTAAGGAATTCACAAGCACATATAAGGAAGTTCAAACAGAAGGATTTAAAAGACTTGGAGTTTTAGGTGATTGGGAGCATCCATATGTAACATATGATCCAAAAATGGAAGCTAGACAAATTGGTGTATTTGGAGATATGTACAAAAAAGGATATATATATAAAGGATTGAAACCGGTTTACTGGTGTACTGATTGCGAAACAGCTTTGGCAGAAGCAGAAATTGAGTACAAAGATGTTACTGGAGCATCAATTTATGTAAAATTCCCATTAAGAGATTCAAAAGGAAAATTTGATGAAAAAGATACTTTTTTAGTAATATGGACAACAACACCTTGGACATTACCAGGAAACCTTGCAATTACTGTGGGAGGAGATTTTGACTACAGCATTGTGGAAGTCAAGAAAAGTGATAACAATGATTTAGCTAGCAGCCAAGAAACAGAAAGATATATTATTGCAAGTGAGCTTGTAGAAAAGGTTATGAAAACTGCAGGAATCGAAAAATATACAGAAGTGCAAAAACTAAAAGGAAAAGAGCTAGAGGGAGTATTATGCAAGCATCCATTCTTAGACAGAGATTCAGTTGTTATTTTGGGTAGTGAAGATACAGTAGATGTACAATTAACAGAAGGTACTGGTACAGTTCATACAGCTCCTGGATATGGTAAAGAAGACTATTTAGCAGGACTAAAAAATGGACTAGATGTAGTAGTTACA